>JBDSPT010000481.1:0-18265 GCA_039930205.1 Opitutus sp.
CGTGGTCGTGTGCGGTCGCGCGGCTGAGGAGCCCATTCGGATCAAAGCGGTGATTGTTGTCACGTACGAGGAAGGCAAATACACGGGTGACAAGGCCGGCGGGATGCAACCGTGGGCGGAAGGAGAACGCCTGAACCGGGTCGTGACCGTGCCTGGTGCCTTTCGTGGAGACATCGTGATGAACGAGAACGGGGTTATTGGCCTGGTCTCGGGCCGCGGCCCGATCAACGGCGCAGCGTCCGTGATGGCGTTGGGGCTCGATCCGCGCTTCGATTTCACGAGGTCCTATTGGTTTCTGACGGCGCTGACGGGTTTCGATCCCAACGATGCGTCACTCGGGTCCGCGATGTGGGGTGATTGGATTGTGGATGGCGACTGGGCTCATGAGGTCGATGCGCGGGAATTGCCGAAAGACTGGACGACCACTTATTTTCCCGTGCATTCCGATTCACCCGATCGGATTCCGGGAGCGCGCGGTTCGACCGAGTTGCTGGCAGTGCGTGAAGCGTATAAGCTGAATCCGCAGCTCGCGGAGTGGGCTTATCAGCTCACGAAGAATGTTTCGCTGACCGATACACCCGCGATGGCGAAGTATCGGGCGCGGTTCGTCGGGTTTTCCAACGCGCAGAAGCCGCCGTTCGTGCTCAAAGTCAGCAACGTGGCAGCGGGTACGTACTGGCATGGACGATACATGACGGAGTGGGCGAACCGCTGGGTGAAGCTTTGGACCAACGGCCAGGGGAATTTCGTTTCGACCTCAACTCCTGACGGTGGGCGGATCGGCGCGCTCACCGCTTTGGGCCGGGCCGGGAAAGTTGATCCGCAACGAATCCTGCAACTGCACGCGGCGATGAACTTCTCGATGCAACCACCGGATATGACTGCTCTCGAGAGCGTGACGTACGATACGCCGGAGCGGCCACATCCCGGCATGGCGCCTGCCCTCGAGAATTCGTACGCGGTGGGCAGCGTCGTGCTGCACGCGATTCTCAAAGATTGGGATCGCTACCGAGATAAACTGCCCGGAACGGCGAAGTAAGGGCCGTTTCGCTGATGCGTTTAGAGAGAATCGTCTGGAGCCCGCAGACTCATAAGTGGTAGGTCACGTCCCCGCAGACCGGTTGTCTGCTGACACGCAACCGCTCCCTCGGCTGACTCCACCCGCAGCGGAACCGGTGCAATGCGTCCCCTGCGCCCTTGGCGTGAGGCAATCTGAACGCGGGTTTAGCCGCTCACGGAAACGTGAGTCCAAAATGTCGCGCGGCATAGCCAAATGTGACGGGCTTCACGTCTTTGAGCGCGCTGCGCCAATCGCCTGAACCGACGCGCTGCTCGAAAGCATCGAGCGCTTTTTCGTGGGCCGCGAGGACGCGTGCCTTGGCGGTTGGTTCCATGAACGAATGCTCGATGCTCGCGCGTCCGATCTGGCGGATTTCCGCCCACGTCAGGTTATAGCGAGTGACGGCTTCGAAATACTCGTCGGTCATCGTCGAGTGCCACCAGCCGCGATCGTCCGTGTTGAGGCAGACGGGGACGCCGATCCGGAGGTATTCAGGAAATGGGTGCTGATCGAGATCGGGCGTGTACTCGAGCACGCGATTGCTGATCAAGTTCACCTCTACCAGCCACTGCCGGTCGCGCATCAGCAGCAAGGTGTCCGGATCCTTGATGAGCGTCACCCCATGACCGATACGGGTCGCGCCGAGGAGCAGCGTGTCACGCACGTGGCTGTTTGGTCCGTCCATTTCACCGGCATGAATCGAGATGCCCACGTTGCTGAACTTCCGGCGCATTTCGCGAAAGGTCTGGAGAAACCGGAGGGGGTTGCCCTGGTCCCGCTCCTCGATGCCAGCGAGATTGATTCCGACCCAGCGACTGTGATGGCGATCGATGAAGCGGTAGATTCGTTTCACCTGTTCCTCGGCGTCGGGCGCGAACCGAAGAGCGGTGATCAGGAATCGAACTTCGACGCCTGTGGCGATCGCGTCGGGTCGACGCAGCGCGGCTTCGTAGATTTCAGCCGCATCATCTTCACTGATTTCAGTTCCATCGGGGGTGACCAGCCCGAACGGCGGTGCCTGAAACTCGAGGTAATGCACGCCCTCGGCGCCGTACAGCTTCATCGAATCGACCAGGAGCTCGGAGAGCAGCGCAGGATCCTGACCCATCTGGCGGAGTCGTTGACGAGGCGAAGCGCCGAAGAACGTGTAGCGACCTTCGCCCGGCTTATCGATCTTGTACAAAGACAGCCATGCCTCGCGTTCTTCGGCGGTAAGGTCGCTCAGCGGCTTGAAGTTGCCGCGGTCGGCGTCTGGAAGCGCGCGCCATGCGGATTCGCGCAGGCTCTCGTAGGGGTAGGAGGGCTCTCCCGCCTCGCCCGGAGTGAACGCGCCGTGACGCATGCGAACGTAGTAGTTGGCCCGGCCCGCCACCTTCGGGTCCGTGGCTGCGCGGTACCACTGCTCCGGCAGAAATGCGCCCACGAGGTGGTTATGGAGGTCACCACCTTTCGGCAGTGAGTAGAGCAAAGTGAAGAGTTCGCGCGGAGTGGCAGTTCGCCGCATTTAGTCCCAGCGCCCAGCGAACTCTGCTCGCGCCGACGACACGCACAGCAACAGTGACAACGTTGCGAACAGGCACGACTGGCGTGCAGATTTAAGCAGGCTCATGAGAGATGAAGAGGTGTGGGCGAAGTGATCACCAAACGATCGAATGGCGTTCGCCATTCGTGACATTTACGAAGCCGGTCGGGTCGGCATCGTTCGGAGCGACGAGAACCCAGTTCCACGGTGTGCAGGTGAGGAACACGACGCTCAAATACTTGGGGAAACCTGGCGGCATCGGGCGCGCGCTCGTCGGTGAAGGCGGCATCCATTCCACCGCATCGGCCGCGGTAAGCAGCGCCTCAATCTCGTGCGCCACTTCCGCCGCCGGGCGCTGACTGGTGATGCCACCGATCTCGTAGCGGATGCGGGCCGTCACCTGGCCGTTCTGCACGAGCACCCAGCCGCCACCCATCGCGGAGATTTCGTTCGTCGCGAGCGCCATCGCGCTGTCGCTCGTCCCGAACACCCAGATGTTATGGATGTCGTGCATGTACGACGATGCCAGGGCCGAGTCGGGTGAGAGCGGTCCTGCATGGCGCCAGAACATCCTGGATACGCCCTTGCCGTGATAGCGATCGATGACCGCGACTTTGGAAATGAAGCGCGAAAGATCGCGCTCAACGAAACCGTTCACGCCCGGCAGCACAGCCGTGAGATAATCCGGTTTGAACCAAAACGGCTCCAGCAGTGCGGCCGTCACGGTCTTGCGGTCAGCGGATGGAGCCTTGATCGCAAAATCGGCCGCGGAGAGTGTCCGGCCAATCTTGATCGTGTTGTGCGCCCAAGCTGGATACTCGATCTTCGGAATCGGCAGCAGGAATTTGCCGTCTTCCGCCGCCATCCTGCCGTCGACGACCACGCGCCCGATTTTTACGAGCTTCGGGTCTTCCTTGAGAAGGACGATATCGGCAGCCCGGCCGGGCGCGATCGAACCCACCAGATGTTCGATGTGCCAGTGACGCGCGGGATAGTAGCTGCCCATCGCGTACGCCGCTTCGACCGGTGCGCCCGCGGTGATGGCGAGTCGGATGTTGTAGTCCATGGTGCCGTCTTTGATTGAATCATAGGCGTCGCGATCGTCGGTCGTGATCGCGAGATTTGACCAGTCGTTAAGGCCTTCCTTCATGAGCCGTGGGACGAGCGACGGGATCGCGCCCGGTGTCATTTGGACGGTGATGCCCTTGCGTAATTTGTCCCAGCCTTCCTGCGCCTGACGCACCGAGTGATCGGAGGAAAGACCGGCTGCCGAAAAGGCGTTGATGATGTTGAAGTCGGTCAGGCCGGAAGCGTGGCCTTCAACGACGCCGCGGGCATCCCACGTCGCCTGGATGACCTGCCACATGCGTGAGTAGCCGGGATTCGACGGATTGGAGACCGCCGGCCAGTCCATCACTTCGTCGAGTCCGAGCACGCGGAGATCCTTCGCCATGTTTTCCCGGATCTCGGCGTAACCGTAATAACCGCCGCCGAGTTCGTAGGCGGTGGGCGGCGTCGCCGAGCTAAGGGCCACGAAGTGCTTGAACGGCGAACCGGCGTCGCGGGCCTTGAGCCAGAACTCCACGTTGTGCTCCCCGTCGACGTTGCCGAACTCGTGCGTCCCGTCGACGGTCCAGGTATTTCCTGCAGGAATGACGAGCGCCGCTTCGTACTCGGGCGTCACATGAGTGCTCTCGATGTGCTTGTGGGATTCGCCGAATCCAGGGACGGCCCATTGACCGGAGGCATCGATGATCTGGTCGCATTTGCCGGGCCACTCGCCGCGCGGACCGACCCACGCAATGTGGCGCCCTTTGATCACGATGTCCTGGTTTGGCTCCCATTTGAGGGTGAAAACATTCAATACCGTGGCGCCTCGCACGATGAGGTCGGCCGGTGCGCGTCCCAGCGAAACTTGGATGAGGTGCTGGCGCGCGATGATTTCAGCGTTGAAGACAAAAGGCGCTTCGGCGGCTCGCGATGACGTGAGGAGTGCTGCCATGGCGGCCAGGCAGGCGAGGAGAGAACGGATGGTTATCATGGGAAAATGAGATGTGAAAGCGCGACTCAGGTGATCACGCGCTGAACGGCCCAGACGCAGCCGATCGCGGCGATGAGACTGCAGGCGGGAACGACGATCCGCGGGAAATACCAGTCGCGCTTGCGCCACCAGCCGACACTTGCAAACGCGAGCGCGATGATCGCGAGCTGCCCGAAATCGACGCCGAAGTTAAAGGCGAGCAGGGCCGCGAAAAACTGATTTCGCGGAAGCTGGATTTCACTCAGGCTGCTCGCGAAACCAAGGCCGTGGAGCAGCCCGAAACTGAAGACAATGGCGAGTCGAACGGCCGTGAGCTTGGGGCGAACGATATTCTCGATCGCAACATACGCGATCGATGCGGCGATGAGCGGTTCGACGACCCGGGCGGGGAGGGAGAAAATGCCGTATGCTGAGAGTCCCAGCGTAGTCGTATGCGCGATCGTGAAGACGGTGGTTTGCCAAACCAGGGGACGCCAGCTTAGGCCAAGGAAAAAGAGCCCGAGAACGAAGAGGATATGATCGGTGCCGCGGGGAATGATGTGGAGAAAACCCAGCCAGAGGTACTGCCGGGCCGTTTCGAACCGATCAGCCAACGTCGGCGAACCCGGCGTTGCTGCCACCGCCGGTGTGGAGGACGTAAAAGCCTTGGGAGCGGGAGAGAGTTCCGGATTCCGTGTCGGAACGGGTGTCGTCCAGGCGGATGCAGGAACTGGATACGGCCGGCTGGAAGTGCCGGGGAGCTCAAGCCAACGGGTGATCGACACGTGTTCGCTGGACGCCGTGAGAGTCAGGGCGAGCGGAAACTCCAGGGTCGCGGTCGGTTCACTGAGAAGTTGAAAGCTTCCGCCCGACGAGGGGATGGCGCCCACCAAGACGAGTGTCGTCATCGTTGCGACGGTGAGGTCTCCGATTTTCTCCGGCGGAACGTCGGGCAGTTCCCACTGGGCCAGCGTCAGCGGGATGGGCTGGTCGCCCACCGTGAAATGCAGGCCGCGTTGAAGGGCTGACGCCACTTTCGCGATACCGGCGGACTGCGTCGCAGCGTCGGCTCGAATCAGCTCAGCGTACGCCTCGTTGGTGCCGAGCAGCAGACTCAAGTCGAGATGCAGCTCGGCTGTCACATTCCCGTTGCCCGGGAACGTGACGGTGACCCGAGTCATGTTCAACAAATGTGCGGACGCGGGAAGAGCAGAAACTGCGAGCAAAGCAGTCAAACGCAGGCTGAACAGGAGCGCACGAACCACCTTTGGCGATAAGCACGCCGGGTGCCACGAGCGCCCGGAAGTGAGTGATCACTGAGCTCACGCCCGGCTTTGGCTGTCGCTTCTGCTTCATGCTTAACGAAGACGCCGCGCTATGAAATGTCTGCATAGGCTCCGCGCCTGTGGAAAGGCCGGAGGACCGGGGACGAGGACCACCGCGACTACCGCAACGGAAACCGATCTCGAACGGATGGCGGTCGAGATGGCACCAACTCAACCATGCGGCGAGGCTCGCGACTAGAGCCAGGACAGGAACGCGTAGAGCAGGACTCCAACGATCCCCAATAGAATGACGACTCGGAGTGCCGACTCCTTGCGGCGAAAATTCGCACCACAGTTTGAGCAAGTCTCTGCATCATTTGAGACCACGTGTTTGCATACGTAGCATTTAACAAGAGCCATATCGTGACTGTTTGCTAAAGTCTCGCTCCGGCTTTGGCCAGCTTGCGTTTAATGAATTGCAATTTCGCTCGCTGGACCTGCTCCGATGCGACAATCGGAAAGCCTTCGCGCTCGCTCGAATCGCACGGGAGCTGGAATCCAAGGACAGGGCGCGGATCGAGCGCGAGTACCTCCGCCAAACGAAGGCAACGAACATCTGACCGCTCCGACGGAAGTTGACGAGAGCGGCCTCCGTGCCAGCGAGCCGGGCGTTCCAATATCGTGGTGCGTTAGGATCACAACGAAGGCCAAAGTTGCGGCCCCTCGATCACGTCGACACCGGTTTTGTGCAGATCGGTCGGCCCGTCCCTTGACTTCACGGAAGCAGATTTTCAGCCTCAGCCGCAGGTCCATCCATGAATAATTCGATTTGCCGGTTGGGCGCGATCTTCGTCGCCACCGTGTTGTTCCTCACCACGTCCGGTTTGGTTTTCGCGCAGGCGGCGTCGCCTTCGATTCCCGCCAAGTCCGCGTTGCCCGATGAGTTGAGCCAGACGGAATTATTGAAGTCGTATCTGCAGATGCGCGAGCAGCTGCAAGCCACGCAACTCGCGATCGCCACCAATCGTATCGAAGCCGAGGTGACAGCCCGCGCGCAAGCGGCGGCGGTCGGAGAAAAATTTGAGTCAATTAAATCCTCGATGGAGGCAGAGCGGGAACGTCACCGCATGGACACCGAGCGCGCGCAGGCGCAGCGCGCCGACAGCGATCGCCAACAAGCCGAACTGCAGCGCTCCAACCGAACGGTACTTTGGATTGCCGCCGTGTTTGGGGCATTGGCCCTGGTCGCGATTGTGGTAAGTCCGATTCTCCAGTGGCGCGCGATCAATCATCTTGCTGAAACCGCGGCCGCCCGACCCGCGCTGCACGCTCCAGCGCCGTCGATGCTCCCCGCCGAAGCGGGAACATTTCCCGACCATACCGTCACGGTCTCCACCCAACGGATGCAGGGCATGATCGAACGGATGGAGCGTCGGATTCTCGAGCTCGAGCATACCGCGACGCATCCCATGTCCTCGGTCGCATCGGGCGCGGTGGCGACGACCTCAACGGTGCTCACGGTCGACTCCCCGCGGCGCCTTAATCACGCGATCGATGACGTTTCAGTCCGAATCAAAAGCCTGATGTCAAAGGGCCATGGCTTGTTGAACGAAGGCAAGGCAAAGGAAGCGGTGGGCTGTTACAACGAAGTCCTCAAGCTCGACCTCAATCATCCCGAAGCGCTGGTGAAACGCGGCGCGGCTCTCGAGCGCCTGAAACAGGACGATGAGGCGATTCAATGTTACGATCGCGCGATCAAGGCCGAACCGAACATGACACTGGCTTATCTCTACAAAGGTGGCGTATGCAACCGGCTCGAGCGGTACGAGGAAGCGACTCGGTGCTACGAGCAGGCGTTGCGGACCGAAGATGAGAGTCGGGCCGCGGCCAACGCGCGGATTTAAGTCTTGGCGGCCAAGTCAGGAAGGCGGTGGCTTACCACTGGGGTTCGCGGGCGGCCTCACGGTGTGTTGCGGTGCCAAACTTTGCAGCGCGCGTTTTCCCTCTTGATTTGTGGCGGGTCGAGCCGCGCCGACCAAAGCGGGGTTCGGCCTTCGTTTCTGTCGCGAGAAATCCGGATTGAATCAGCAGTATTGTTGCGACGTCCGCCCGAACGACGCCTCGCAATGTCAGGCAAATGAATGGGAGCGCGTGCGATCCCGCAGCCTGCGTGAACACCCCGAGCGGTTCCCGGTCGCCTACTTCCCGACTTCGTAGAGGTACTCCGCATACGAAAGCGCGGCGCCGTCGTAGCCCTGAACCATTGGGTTGGTCGATTCGATCAGATAGAATTCGTCCGGGGCATGCTGGCCCGTCCCGTAGCCAAGTCCGAAATGACCAGCGCCCAGATTCACCGGCGCGTCCGTGAATACATATCCTGGATACGAGCCCGCCAGCCACGGCCAGAGTACCGGATCGATGCCCGCGCGTTTGAGGACGGCGATCTGCGCCTGGATCACCGGTGCGTCCAGCGGCGTGCGCGTCGGGTTGTACCCGCCGGTCATCTTCACCTCGATGTCGCTGTAGCCACGTTTCGCGAGATGGGCTTTCAGTTTCGCGTACGCATCGGCGGCGGTCTGACCGGGCACCAGGCGCAGGTCGAGCTTCGCCGACGCTTTGTGCGGCAGCACCGTCTTGCCACCGGGTCCGGTGTAGCCGCCGTAAATTCCCTCGATGTTGACCGTCGGCTGAGATTCCAGTCGCTCGAGGGCGGCGAGAAACGTAAGATCGTCAATCCACTTCTGCGCTCCCGTGAAGACCTTGTACTGCGTCTCGTTCAGTCGCCTCGCGGCACTTGCGATCAAGGCCTTGTCTGCTGGGGACAGGGGCAAAACGTGATCCATGAAGCCGTCGATCGCGGGCGTGTTACCATCCGGCGTGACGAGCGTGGCGAGCGCCTGGACCAGCCGCCAGACCGGGCTGTCCACCATCGCCTTGAACGACGAGTGCGTATCGCGCATGGGACCCCGGCCCCAGGTCAAGGCACTCGCGGTCAGCTCGCATTCGATGACGCCTTTGGCGCCGAGATTCACCGTGACCGTGCCATCGAGAGTCTGAGTGGCGTGAGGGAGCATCACTCCCACGCAGCGAGCAAGTGCGGCCTGCACTTCAGGCTTCAGAACAATCTGCGCGATGTGGGGCGAACCGATTTCTTCTTCACCCTCGGCCACCAGCACGAGGTTGACCGGCAGTTTGAGACCAGCCGTACGAAACGCATCGAGCGCCGCGAGGAAGGCCGACTCGGGACCCTTTTGATTCACGGCGCCGCGTCCCATGACGATCTTTCCGATACCAGGTCGATCGAGCAACGCGGCGTCAAGGGGCGGCGACATCCATTCTGCGGGATCAAATTGCTTCACGTCATACATGAAGTAAATCCCGAGCGTTTTCGGAGCGCCCGCGTCGAGCGTGGCGAACACGCCGGGCTTACCATCTGTTTCAATTCGAACGGCCTGCTGAAATCCGACCTCTTTTAGCAGCGTGATCAGATGATCCGCACCCTCGGGGAAGCCGCGATTCTCTGCTGCGATCGCCGGCCGGCGGATCCACTCCTGTAACCGGGTGACTGCGCGATCATGATTCTGCGCGATCTGCGTTTTGAGGGCTGCGATGTCGGCCTCGGCCGCGATCGCCGGTATCGAACTGGCCACTACGAACGCGAGTACCAAGGATGTGAAACGCATAGGGGTATGAAAGTGCTGCTGGCGCGCTTTGCCGCAACGCGAAAGCCGATACCGGCCTGCGGGAATGGGAAGGTGGAACTCAGCAACGCAGGTACGGAAATGGGCTGGCGTTAAAGCGTGGTCTCTGGCGTCCGAGATTGGCGTGCGCCGACTTGTCGGGGCTGTAGACCGGCTGGCTCGACGGCCCGCCATCGGTTTCCCAGGCCAAAGCGACGCATCGAGCCGCGTCGTCGAAAGCGGCCCGAGCCGCCGCACTTCCAAACGGTTTCCCGAGCTTAGGAGGGCGTCTGCGTCGGAATCTTGGGCGGGGTCGGTTTTTCGGGTAAGCCGAGCTGGACTCGAAACTGTTTCAGCGCCTCTGCGCCTTTGGGCTTGGCGGCGGGGGCTTCCGCGGCCGGGCGAGCATTTTGCGCGGCGATCAGGGTTTCGCGGGCACGAAGCAAAGCGTCGAGTTCGTTGAGGTCTCTCGCCCGTTCAGCGACCCGCAGTTCGGCTTCTGCAATCGCTTGTTCACGCTCGGCGAGCGTGTCTTCCCGCCGGTGGGCGTTGCGGTCAGGCTCCTCCTGCCGGGCGAAAATGGAACGCGCAATCGGGCGCGGCCGCTGATTCTCTGCGAGTTCGTGTTCGAGCTCGCCGATGCGTGATTCGTATTCGCGGATTTGCTGCTGCAATGGCGTTTGAAGTTGCTTCAGCCGGAATTCAAGCTCCCGACGATTGTTGCGTTCGAGCTCCTCCGGCGAAGGACCCGCAAAACCCGACACGGCGACGGGATTACTGGATGTCGTCGTCGTTATGATCACCGGCCCCGCGGAAAGGAACGGTGATGGTGCAACGGTTGGCACGGGCGTCGCGATCGCGGGCGGTGGCGGCGTGGGAACTGCGGCGGCCACGGCCTTGGCCGCAAGTTCCTGCTCCAGTGCAGCGATGCGTTTCTCGTACGCGGAATGACGCTCCTGCAGCGGTGAGTGCAGTTGCTCCAATCGCTGCTCCAGATCCTGCATCTCGACTTCCGCCGATTTCTGCGCGGTCAGCAATGCCTCGCGCTGATGAAACATCGTCCGAAAAATCTTATCGCGCATCCAGCCCATGGCCCCGGTGCGAATCGCTTCGTGCGCACGCTCGGCCTTTTCTTCGGCCACCAACGCGCGGGTTTGCCAGGTGCCGTCTCCATTCTGCATCGACGGATCACCGGCCGCGACGAGCGCATTCGAGGTGCGTGAGCGCAGTCGGATCAGAATCAACACCAACGCCGCGGCCATCAAGCCGAGCCCGGCCGCGATCAGAATCGTCTGACTTTTGATTTGGCCAGCGAAGGTCTGTTCCTGCGCCAGCTTCGTCTGGAGCGTGCCGATCAAACTTTTCTCGCGCAGGACGGCCAGCGCACTTAATGCGCGACGGTCTATGGTCTGGCCCTTGTGCACGATGATTTGTGCGGCTTCAAAGGTGTCGTTCACCGCGAGACTGGAGGTCCGCTTCGCCCGAACGACCTCTGACCATGCGGTATCGATGAAGGCGTTGGGCCGTACAAACGATGCGGCAAACGCGCCCACTTGTTCCTGGCCGCCGGGAAAACTACTGGCGACGTTGTTCTGTGCCCGCGAAACGGCGATGAGTCGACTCGCGGGTACGGTCTGGCCGGCAGCTTCAAGCGCCTCGGCGGGTACGGGCGCTGTGACATCCTTGACCGCGATCAGCTTCACTGAGGCCGACGGCGGCAGCGCCGTTTCGTTTCCGTCTCCTGCGATGACCGGCAGGGTCATGACGTCGCGGAGCGGCTTCAGCAGGCTGTCGACGAACGGCTGATCGCTCTCGTGTCGCAGCCAAATCGCGACGAGTCGCTCGAGCGGAAAGGCTCGAGCGAAACTATGGGCCGTATACTCGAGTGCGGCCACGTAGACAGGCGTTCCGATGTCCTCCACGGTCGCGGGATGATCCTGCAAAGCGTCCAGCGCCGTGATGAATTTCGTCCGCGCGTTCGCGACCATGGCGCGTACTTCAGAATCGACCTCAACGGCGGTCTGCGGCGTGAAGCGCACAATCACCGGAGCTTGTTGTGCGACTCGTTCCTTCAAGGCATCCGTCGCCTCCGGATTCAAGACCACCAGAGGAACGGGTGTGATCACATCCTCGGTCGCGACGTCACCCAACCGATACTCCGCGACCAAAGCGGCTGCATGGAGGAGTGGCGCGGCTGTTCCCGCCAAACAGAATAGGGCGAAGCACGCTCCAATGAAGGATGAGCACACTGAGGAATGCAGCCGACTCACGATCATATAAATGCGGTCGTCACCGGTATGCGGCAAGTTGATTTTGGCGACCGAAATGAGACGGTACGCGGAGAGAGGTCGCTGTGACGGCTCGGACTCCTACGCGAGTAATTCGCCGCCGAGCCGTAATAATTCAGACGGAATAAACGGCCAATTACACAGATCGGCGCGGATCAAGGCATTGAAGGCAAAACAGCCAACTCGATCACCTTCATCCTTGTGATGGATTCCGTTTCCGCTGCGTCGTCTGCCTCTGGATTATCCGCTCCCATGCCTGATATCGGAGGATTAATGCCATGGGTCCGGCTGAGCTCAGTCAGCGGATCCGGGTTCGAACGATCACGGGTTCACTCAGCCGTAACCATGCATTCGAGATCGGAAATCCTTGTAGCATCGGTCGCGAGACCGAAGAACAGCGCGACTCCCCCTGCGTCCAACGTCTGGCGACGCTGGCTTCTTCCGATTGCATCGTCTGGCATCCTTAGGCGAAGTCTGGGCGCTGCTGCGTCCGCTCTCTTTCTTATCGCGCGCGGACTCCCATGCATGCTTGCGGGAGCGGTGTAAACAGGAACCGGCGCGTCGATGACGCCGCGCGCGGGCCTGCCAGACCCTACCGTGACTGAAGCGGAAAGATCGTCGTGCGGGCGGGAAAACGTTTGCGCGGAGAAGGGGGCGGAGAGCCCGCAGGTGCAGTGCGCCGAACGCGAATACCGGGCGCACCGGCCAGTTCACGCGTCTAAGACGGAATGATGCAGTCTGAAGCAGCCAGCGTCGTGAGACGGTGGAAGCGCGGTGGGGCGTGCCGGTCGTCGGTCTCACCACTGATGTTACAATGGATTCTCCGATGCCGACTGTCTCGTCACGGCCAAGGACCTGACCCGCGTGGATGAGTCGTCGATGGCGCGTGGGGATTGCGGCGAATCCATGGAAAAGATACGCCAGCCTGGAGGGGCGTGATCGGAGGCGATGTGGGGTGTTCATGCCGCACATTCGCAGATTTCACCGCGGCCGGGAACGGACGGGCCGTGACCCCGGACATCCGAGGTACCCCGCTGACCGATGCAATCGGCGCGGCCGCGGTCGAGGGAGTGTCCCAGAAGTGAGAGCGTGGACGCCTGGGCTCAGGCGCGTGGCGCTCCCCGTCCTCACAGGCGCGGCGACACGATTGCTGGATTTGCGCCAACCTTCGTCGCTGATCAACCAATCTTCAACGCAACCGACGTTTCCGCTGCCGACTCTGACGCGCCTTGAAGCTTAGACCCAGGCGATTGGCGAGTTTCCGAATCCGCTCATTCCAATGAGCGCCCGTGAGATTTCGGTTTTGGGCGAAGAACGGTTCCAGCACACGTGCGACTTCTGCCACGCTGTTCAGCTCCGAGATTTCGGGCCAGTAGAACCAGAGCAGCAGGTAGATGCCAGTGGCGTCCGTCGTAGAACGTTGCGCCTGCCGATCGAGCAACTCGGGCAATCGATTACCGACTGCGAGTCCTTCCACAAACGCGCGCCGGTCCTTGAAATCGGTTGCGAACAGTCGCCGCATCACGTGATTTTGAAAATCGCCGGAGGCGGCCAATTCACCGCTCTCCACCTGGACTGCGACTTCCTGCGCCGGT
This sequence comes from Opitutus sp., assembly GCA_039930205.1. Lineage (GTDB taxonomy): Bacteria > Verrucomicrobiota > Verrucomicrobiia > Opitutales > Opitutaceae > Opitutus. The sequence continues at coordinate 13,431 of JBDSPT010000481.1, forward strand.
GCATCGAGTGAGAGCCGCTCCGCCAGCTGGCGCGCAAAGCGGCCGCCCCCCGAGTCCGGGGATTCCGCGATGTCCCGAGCTTTTGCCACCCAGGCCACCGCAATGCCCTCGACGAAGATCGACTCGCTCGCCGTCAGAATCGAAGCGATTTCCTTCGGCACGAATTGCTCTTTCAAAATCCGCATCACCCGCCGAGTCCACGCCGGAAAGCGGCGCAGGCTGGTCGGTTCCAGCCCCACTTTCATAGCTTCCGCGATCCGATCGAGCAGTCGCTCGGGCGTGAGATCGGGGAGGGGAGCGGGCGTCAAGCGGGACACGGAGTGACGCTCAATGCACGTCTCGACGAGAGCAATGTCGAACCTGCTCGAGCGCGTTTCCCAAGGTCGGCAGCGCGCTCGCGCGCGTGGTAAGTTTGATGCGCTGCTACTGACGAGCGTCCCGGTTTGTCACTCTGGACAAGATTGAAGTCACTGAGCCGTAGGTGACAGGGCTCCACTCCAGTTCGATTCGAAGCAACCGGGGAGGTGCAAACGACCCAGTGGATTCTTCGCTCCCGTGCTGATGAACACCCCCGATTTTTGATTCTGAGCAAAGTGACGAATCCAGTGAGCTCATCGCAGGATCCCTCTGAGAAAAAAGGTTTTGGTTAAAACCTGTCGCCTTCGGCCCGGCCGCTTCGCGACGCTCAGAATGGCCGGCAGCTTGAAAGTACATGGGCGTCCACCAGCCAGCGGCTCACTGCTGGTGCGAAGTCTCAGGATGGCGAAACCGGTGAAGCCGTAATCGTGGGCTCGGTGCTCACCGGAAAGTTTACGGAACGTGCGATGAAGCAAAGATGGTGCGCCTCTTCGTGCAGGGCGTGCGCGCGCACGACGTCACCACCGGCAGCGATCTTGATCGAAGGTCGTAGCACGACGTGCACGAACTGCCCGGAGCCGTCACCGTCTTCCTCCATCGTCCCGATCGCGTCGTCCACGTAGTCGATGACACTGATTTGGTTTACGGCGCACAGATGCAGGTACCAGAGCATGTGGCAGGAGGAGACTCCTGCGACGAGCAACTGCTCGGGGTTGTAACGAGCGGGGTCGCCGCGAAAGCTGGGATCGCTGGACGCTGGAATCGTGGGCCGGCCGGTCGCGTCGATCGTGTGATCCCGCCGATACGCCCGATAGGATTTCGTTCCCTCGCCATCGTTTCCCGTCCAAGTAATCCGGACATCGTAGTGATGCGTTTTCATGTTTGATGAGATTGCGCCCGTTCACGCATCCATTCGGCGGAGACAGCGCGCCGTTTGGTCAAAGCATCAACTGCGAGAATGATTTGATTGGCATGATCGCTGTGATAGAACCTCGATGTTGACTCCGGCATTGGCCAACAGCCGGGACAACTTGCCGAGCTGGCCAGGAACGGATTGCTGAAGTTTTTGCACCAGGACTTCGCGTACGGCAATCACATGTATGCCTTCCAGCTCCCATGCGACCCTGGCGCGAGCTCCGTCGGCGAGGAGGAAATGGGCGATGCCGTTGCCATTCACCACAAATGCGCCGCCACCCTCGACACTGACGCCTGCCCGACCCAGTGCTTCGCCCATGTCGGGCAGGGATCCTGGTCTGCTTTCGGCGAAAGGCGGGAAATGGTTCACCGAGTTGGGCGTGAACATAGCCGCGGTCACAGCCAGTCGACGTACTCGATGGGTCTGCATGACGATGGGAGCGTGAGCGGCTGGCCGTTCGTCTCCGCGTGATCGCAGCGCACCTGGATCAACCTCGAATTTACAGGTGCGGTTGCCCATCTCCGCCGAAGTGGTTTCGTCGCCGATCGCCGCGGAGGAATCGGCTACTCAACTTTCGCAACGCGTGACGTCACAGTATCCATAAAGCACTACAGCGTGTGCCATCCGACGATCGGAAGGGTTTGTCACGTATTACGTGACAAACATGATGGGGCTAGGTGGCTCGATTGAACGGAGCGCGCGATCCAAAGGCTTTTATCGATACCGCGGGAAAACGCCGTCAGTCGCATGACTGCGGGGACTGCGGCGGACGTTCGTTCCACAGAAGGATCACTGGTTCTTCCCTGCGTTCATGCTCATAACCGAGCATGCTGAGAGATCCGGTGTTCAGGTAGATCCGCTGCGCCGCCGCAATCGAAAGGCCGACCCAGCGAACCGCGAGCACGCGGAGGAAATGACCATGAGAAAACACAAGGATGTTACCCGGGAGCGCTTGGAGCGTTCGCACGGCGCGGTCCGCTCGCTCGGAAATCTGGTCAGGCGATTCGCCGCCGGGACAGCCGTGCAGGAAAACGTTCCAGCCTGAATGCAGTGCGGTGATTTCCGCAGAACGCAAACCTTCGTAGTCGCCGTAGTCCCACTCGCGAAAATCATCATCGATGAGTGGAGTGTCGGTGATACCGGCCAACGCACACGTGCGCGTCGCACGAAGCCGCGGACTGCTCACCACGTGGTCGAACATCATTCCGCGAAGTCGTTGTCCGACACTCCTCGCCTCGCTTTCGCCATCTGTGGTCAGCACCGCGTCCGTCCGGCCAGTGTGACGACCGGTGAGTGACCACTCTGTTTGCCCATGACGCGCCAGGTAGATCCGTGGAAGCATGAGTTATTCGAATCACGGCACGCAGCGTCGCCAACTCCGAACTTGGTCGGGAGTTTCAGGCAGGCAACATTGCGAAGGGGCCGGGAAGTGAAGGATTATCATAAGAGGTAAAACTTAGGAATCGGAGGTTTGAATCTAAATCTCTGCTGGGCTGAAGGTACTTCAGCAACTCGCGCACTTGGTGGCCAGCGGCGCGTCGACGAAAATAGTGCGTGAGGTTTGCTTCGACGGTTTAATGACGACAACTTTTCAACGCCATCGTCGCACTCCCACGGTAAACCCCTCCTCGAACATGAATACCCCAGAAATCGCCAATCGGTTAGTCGCGCTGTGCCGCGAACTGAAATGGGAGGTCGCGCAGAAAGAATTGTACGCGCAGGATGTCGTGAGCATCGAGCCGTACGTAATGCCGGGAACGTTCGACAAAGAAACGCGTGGGCTGCCCGCCATTATCGAGAAGGGGCACAAGTTTGCGGCGAGGGTGGAGACCATGCATTCGTTGACCGTGTCCGATCCGATCGTGGCTGCGAATTCGTTCGCGTGCACGATGACGATGGACGTGACCATGAAAGGGCAGGGCCGGATGAACACGGCCGAGCTGTGCGTGTACGAAGTGAAGGATGGAAAGGTGATTTCGGAGTCGTTTCACGTGTGATGATGGCAGCGGCGACGCGAGGCGTGCGCATTGTCGCAAGTCCGTGAGGGCGCGAATCCGGATGGTCAGTACCACGTTTCTGACGATGCGAATCTGGCGATGTCGCATTCGCAGCGCGCGCTTTCCAGAATGTCGCATGCTTTCTTACCTCCGAGCGTTGGGCGTGTGGGCAATTCTTTCGAGCGCGTCGTTTGCTGAATGGACGATTAGTACCGTGGCAGGCACGGGTGTTGCGGGTTTTAGCGGCGACGGCGGCCCGGCGGAACTCGCCCAGATCAACAGTCCCTTCGGCGTGGTGCGCGGACCAGACGGCGCGCTCTGGTTTTGCGAGTATGTCGGTCAGCGCATCCGACGAATCGCTCAGGATGGCACGATCTCGACCTACGCCGGCACGGGAAAGAAAGGATTTGCCGGAGACGGTGGACCTGCGCTCGAAGCCTCGTTCAACCAACCGCACGAACTGCGGTTCGATGCTGCGGGAAATCTATTTATCGCCGACATGGCGAATCAGGTGATCCGCCGCATCGATGCAAAAACCAAGATCATCACCACAGTCGCCGGAATCGGTGGGCGGAAGGGCTACTCGGGCGACGGCGGACCGGCAACGGAGGCATTGCTGAATTCACCGCATAGCATTCAGTTTGGCCCGGATCGTCAGCTCTACATCTGTGATGTTTCGAACCACGTGATCCGCCGAGTGGATCTTCGTAGTGGAACGATCGTTACAATCGCGGGGACGGGAAACCCCGGGCCAACGCCGGATCGCTCGCCGATTTCCGGCACGCCTCTCAACAATCCACGTTCCCTGGATTTCGATCGCGAGGGCAACCTCTGGCTGGTCACGCGTCAAGGGAACCAGGTGCTGAAGCTTGATCTGACGAACGGGGTGATCCATCACGTCGCCGGGACGGGCGAAGCGGGATTCACGGGCAATGGCGGACCGGCCAAGCTTGCGACGTTAAGCGGCCCGAAAGGGATCGCGCTCGATGCAGACGGGAACGTCTGGCTGGCGGACACGGAGAGCCACTCCATTCGCATGATCGATCACGCGACCGGGAATTTGGAGCTTATCGCCGGCACGGGAAGCAAGGGCGATGGACCGGACGGAGATCCGCTTTCGTGCGCCATGAACCGTCCGCACGGGTTGTATGTCGATACCGACGGATCGGTGTTCGTCGGTGACAGCGAAGCGCACCGGATCCGGGTGTTGAAGCGAAGGTAGTCGGCGCCCCCTTCCGTGTGCTCGGCGGTGACCTGACTCAGCGATGTCGGTGAGAAAAACCGTGGCCGTAGCCGCCGCGGTAGTGTCCGTAGTGCCCGCCGCCCAACCCGAATCCAAAGCTCAACGACACGGGTGGATACCAGTACCAGGGGTCGTACGTGGGATACGTATCATAGTAGACCACGCGTTGGCGTGGCGGATAGACGACAGTGGGAGGCGTGGCCGTGACCACTGAATCCGGCGGAGAGGTAAAGATTTGGGCCGGCGTATTCGATCCCGGAGTGGGCAGCAACTGATAGGCCACCACATTCGTCCGGCCATTCGCCAGCTGGTAAGTCACAAT
>JBDSPT010000482.1:0-9268 GCA_039930205.1 Opitutus sp.
GGGTGGTTCGAGTCTGTGGTGTCAAACCGCGAACTGTTGTGATCGCTGCATCGCGAGGGTTCATTACCCTCCTACTTGGTCAACCAACCGCGGCGAACCGACAGCATTGTAGTAAAAGACGAAACTACGCTCGCGCTCGAGTCGCGCGGTATGTTGTTCAGTCATTGATTGGCGCATCCAAGCACCCAACGCGTTCCTCAAGCCGTCGAGTTGAGCTGGATTGTATGTTGTTGATTCGCGGTGATGCCCAGGTGCAGGTGCACCGCATTCGACGGAATCCATTCGGCGATTTTCTCCGGCCATTCCACGGCGAGACACCACGGCGAAATGAGAAAGTCTTCGAGTAACAGATCTTCGACCTGACGTCCTGATTCGAGCCGATACGCATCCAGATGCACCAACGTTCGGGTAGCCGATCGATGGAGAGTATAAATGTTGAACGTTGGACTGGTTACCACCTCGTGAACGCCGAATCCGCGCGCCAGGCCTTGGACAAAGGTCGTCTTGCCTACGCCCAGATCCCCGTGGAGTGCCAGCGTCGCATCACACGGCAGTGCGCGAGCGAGCTCTTCAGCGAGCGCTTGGGTTTCAGCGGCGGAGCTCGTGGTAGTTCCGATGCGGAGACGATCGAGAATGTGCATCGCGCAGGGGACGGTTAAAGGTCTGCGAAGCTTGGCAGGTCACATCAAATGCTCGTACCCAGAGAACTGGCTCAAATCGAGGGTGCCAGCTGGCACTCGTCGTCCTTTGACGAACTCTCCGATTCGAGTGAGTGGCAGTTTCGGAAACTTTGTTTTCCATGCGCCCTCGAAAGCGGTGGTGCGGGATGAACCCGAAACGATCAACAAGAGCTCGTAGTCTTCCCCGTCAGTCAGTGCCGCCCGTAGTGTCGCCCGTCCGCGCCGCGGGATGGACTCGCCGATCAACGCCGCCGTGCTGCCGCGAGGAGTCAGGCAACGAAGATCCTTCGCGATACCATCACTTACGTCCATCATGGCGACGATTTCCGGCCGGCGCGCGAGCCAGACGCCTTCTTTGAGTCGAGGCATGAAGGCGTGATGATGACCGGTGCGCAGACTATCGCCTAATGCGCCAGTCACGTAGATATGGTCACCGACTTTCGCACCGGTGCGGGTGAGTGTCCGCGGCCCGGTGGCTTCACCGAGAAGAGTGAGGCTAGCAGCAAGCGTCGAGTCGGCTTGCGCAATGTCACCGCCGACGATTCGAACTGAATAGCGACGGGCGGATGCCGCCAGCCCGAGATAAAATTCTTTGAGCCAAGACAGCCGCACGGTTGGCGAAAGCGTCAGGGCCAGCACGGCTGCTGTCGGTCGTCCACCCATGGCCGCAAGATCGCTCAGATTTCGTTTCAGGAGCTTGCTACCCACGTCGCGGGGCCGCACGCGGTCGTTGAAATGGCGCGGGTAGATCACGGGATCCACTGTGATCAACTGCGGACCTTTCGATGGCGGCAGCACCGCACAGTCATCGCCGATGCCGAAAGGCGCTCGCGGGGAGACGTTGCCCAACCATCGCCGGATTTCCAGGATCAGCTTCGCTTCACCGAGAGCCGCAACCGATTCGGATTTACGCCGCGTGAAAGGATGCACGATGGGAGCGAGGGAAAACGCGGAGGCGTCGGCGGGTCACGAACTCACACCGGAGAGGAGAAGCGCGATCGTGTGCAGATTGAAGAGCGCATGGGCGATCATCGCCGTCGCGATGTGACCTGTGCGCTCGTACGCGATCGAGAAAATGACGGCTAACGTGATCAGTGGAACCAGGCTCGCGAGTCCCTCGTACGTCGATGAGCCCCAGTTTACGTGAAGCGACGCAAAGATGGTGCCTGGCAGCAGCAGGGCGATCCAACGCGGCGAGCGCGTCCGCAGATAGCGGAAGAGAGTGGCGCGGAACAGCAACTCCTCGGTCACAGGAGCGATAATCACCGCGAGTATCACCATTGTCGTTACAAGCGTAGGCTCGGTGGCCTGCGTGAACATTCTCAGCAGGTCCTGTTGTTCGGCCGGGATGCCAAAAAAATCCATCACTGCCTGCCACCCTAGGTTCACCACGGTGACGATTGGCAGCGCGATGAGAAAAGTGACAGCTCCCGAAACGAGCACATTGCGTCGCAACGGCGGAAAAACCGGGTGATGTGGCAAACTGAGCGGCAGCAGCGCAGGGCCGATCAGCAGCCCGAGCTGAAACCCGGCACTGTTCAGGATTGTTTTGGTGTCCGGCGGCAGAGAGAACCGATTCACGATCAGGCCACAGACAAATCCGCCCAACAGCCCGCCGGCGACGATTAAGAAGGCAAAGAGGAGAAAATCAGACACCGTCGCATCCCAAGCGGGCAGGGCCGCCGGCTGCGTTTTCCAACCCCGGGCGATACGTGCCAGCAAAACCACACCGGCCAAAATGAGCACGGCTTCTGCGATCGTGACGGCGATGTTGATCGGAGTGGCGGGCATTCCGATCCAGTGCGGCGGAAAACACCAGGAGGAGCAAGCGCCCGATGGCGACTCTGTCGCTCACGGACTCTCCCAAGCATACGCGCGTCAGCGAAACTTGATTCGGCCGCCCGGCGCCCCCGTCGTTCGATCGCCTGAGGGTACTCGTTCGGATGTGCGAGCAGGATGAGTTGGAGGATGAATTCTGAGATCGGCACGAGCGGACGTGGTGATTCTCTGGACATGACCGCCCCAAAACCTCGTTCCCGCCATCGGCCCAACGTGCCGCGCTATCCCCGTCTCCCGCTTAAGATTTTTCGCCAAAACGAAGACGGCGCGATCCCGGCTCCTTCGGCGTTTCAGGTCGCTCCCGTCACTCTGCCGTTTGCGAACACCACTTTACCGTCGACGATCGTGGTCTTAACCCGGCCGGTCAGCGTTTGGCCGTCCCACGGAGAATTGATCGACTTGCTGAAGCCTGCCTTCGTCTCGTACTTCCATTTCTCTTCCGGATCGAACAGGCAGATGTCCGCCGCCGCTCCCACGCTGAGCGTGCCGGCGGGTAACTTTAGAATATCCGCGCCGCGTCGGGTGAGAAGATCGATCACCCGGGACAGCTTGAACTTGTTTCCCTTCACGAGCACCGCGAGCGAGACCGCCAGCGAAGTCTCCAGTCCGATGATCCCATTCGGGGCGAAATCGAATTCCTTGTCCTTCTCGTAGTCGGTGTGCGGAGCGTGATCGGTGCTGATGCAATCGAGCACGCCATCGCGCAATCCGGCGATGATTTCGAGACGATCATCTTCAGTCCGGAGCGGCGGATTCATCTTAAAATTCGTGTCGTAGCCCGCCAACGCTGCATCGGTGAGTGCGATGTGGTGCGGCGTTGCTTCCGCCGTCACATTCACGCCGCGCTGTTTGGCGCGCCGGATGATCTCGACGGAGTGGCGCGACGAAATGTGCTGCAGGTGAATGTGCGCTCCCGTGTACGTCGAGAGGATGACGTTTCGCGCCACGATCAAGTCCTCGGCCGCGTTGGGCCATCCGCGAAGTCCGAGCCGGGTAGACATCACCCCTTCGTTCATCACCGACCCCTGGGTCATGGAGGCATCCTGACAGTGATCCATGATCGGCAGATCGAACATCTTCGCGTACTCACACGCGCGACGCATCAATTCGTTGCTCTGCACGCAGTCACCATCGTCAGTGATCGCGACCACGCCCGCGCGTTTCAACGAGCCGATCGGCGCGAGTGCCTGCCCTTTCATGCCGACGGTGATACACCCGGTCGGCAGGATCTTGACGACCGCGTCACGGCGGACCGCGTCACTGATGTACTGAATCGTGCCCGCGTTGTCCGCGACGGGAGACGTGTTGGGCATGCACACCACGGTCGTGAATCCGCCTGCCGCCGCCGCTCGTGCTCCCGTGGCAATCGTCTCTTTATGAGTCTGGCCGGGTTCACGGAAGTGGACGTGAATATCCACTAATCCAGGACAGGCGACCTGACCCTTTGCATCGATTTTCCTGGCCCGCTTCTTCCCGTCGGCCGAGAGCGAGGCGACAATCCGACCGTCGCTGACAAATACGTCGCCGGGCGCATCGCGCTTGGCGGCGGGATCGATGACGCGAGCGTTCTGAATCCAAAGGGAAGGCATTGGGCGGTAAAGTCAGGTGGGCCAGTGACTGCGGGTTTCGTCGATGGCTCGATTCCTACTGCGTCGGCGTGACGTGCTCAGGTTGCCCACCGCAGCAGAGATAGAGCACGGCCATGCGGACCGCGATCCCGTTGGTGACCTGTTGCAGGATCACGCTCCGCTCTCCATCGGCTAATTCGCTGTCGATCTCCACGCCACGGTTGATGGGCCCCGGATGCATGATGATCGCCTTCGGGTTCAGCCAGCTGGCCCGGGTCTTGTTCAAGCCGAACATGCTCGTGTACTCGCCCAGCGAGGGGAAGTGCCCGCTCGACTGGCGCTCATGCTGAATCCGCAAAAGCATGACAACCTCCGCATCGGCCAGCGCGCTGCGAAGATCGTGGGAAACGCTGACACCCATGTCCGTGAACCAGTGCGGGACCAGCGTGGAGGGGCCGACCAACGTAACGTTAGCACCCATTTTCGTCAGCGCGTGGATGTTCGAGCGTGCGACCCGACTGAAAAGGATATCGCCGAGAATCACCACCTTGCGGCCTTTGAGGCTGCCGAGGTGTTCCTTCATGGTGAACGTATCCAAAAGTCCCTGCGTCGGATGTTCGTGCGCGCCATCGCCGGCGTTCACCACGGGAATGTCCAGGATTCGCGAAAGATACAGTGGGGATCCTGCGGCCGCATGGCGCAGGACGATCATGTCGGCGTTCAACGCCTGGATGTTTTCGGCCGTGTCGCGGAGCGTCTCGCCTTTGGTCGTACTGCTGCTGGCACCATCCAGCGAGATCACATCTGCGCTCAATCGCTTCGCGGCCATATCGAAAGCCATCCGCGTACGAGTACTCGGTTCCAGGAAGAGATTGACGATAGTTTTGCCGCGCAGCGCGGGCACTTTCTTCACCGATCGGGTGAGCGTCTGCTTGAACGCCGTGGCGGTCTGGTGGATCTGCTCGATCTCGTCGAGTGAAAGTTCTTCGAGCGTGAGCAGGTGTTTGCGGTTCCAGGACATCGGCAGAGGTGGTTACAAGGCAGACGTGCGGGAGGCGGACGCCTCGATTCGGATCGCGTCACGGCTCGGGTCCTTGAGGTCGAGGTGAACCACGACTTTCTGATGCTCGGTCGCAGCCACGACGAGTCCGCAGTAGTCGGCGGCAAAAGGGAGTCGGCGGCCACCGCGATCGGTCAGGATCGCGAGTTCAACTTTTGTCGGCCGACCGTGATCGAACAGTTCATCGAGCGCAGCTTTGATGGTGCGTCCGGAAAAAAGCACGTCATCCACCAGGACGACATCCGCGCCGTTGACGTCGCCCGGAATATGCGTGGCGGCAAATTCCTTCGGGATCGGATTACGGCCGAAATCGTCGCGGTGGAATGAGATGTCCAGCGTGCCCACTTTTGCGGACAACGCGGGAGACAGCCTGGCAATGCGCGCTGTCAACCGTCGGGCAAGTTCGATTCCGCCGTTCGCGATCCCGAGCAGGAGAACCGTAGCGGGAGGCGGATGCCGCTCTACAATGGCCGCCGCCAGCCGCTCAATCGCAGCGTGCATCTCTTCCGCACCGATCGTCTTGGGTTGGGCCACGCGCCTTGGTATTGGCGGTCACCGAACATGCGGTAAAGCGAAATGTCGGCTTGAGAGCGTGGATCGGTGCCCACGCTCATTTCGACTGCGCTCGCAAAGGCTGCGGCGATCAATCTGCGTCGTAAACTTCCACCAGAACGATGCCCGAGGTGCCGCCGACGCCACTGGCGATGAAGGTGTAGGCTCCGGGCTGCAGTTCGATGAGAAGAGCGGAAGACCTGGCATCAACGTTCGGCGCGGTGGTCGAAATCGGCACCGCTCCGAGCCGTTGGCCAACGCTGATGATCTCAGTGGCATTGGAATTCGAGCTCGCGTTGTCATTGCTGCCGATGGTCGGAGCGCCGCTGTGCAGTTCGATCAACGGATCAGCCAGGATTTCTCCGGCAGGCACACCCTGGGTTATGAGCGTTGGTCCAATTGCGCGCATGAGCACCTTTTTTGCCACCGTTCCGGAGATGACGAAGCCGCCGATCGTTACTCGGTCGTTGGTCGAGCAGTACGCCCGCGCCGCAATGTTCGCAAACGAGGAGCCGACTCCCGGATCCACGTCGTAGACTTCCAGCAGCACGATTCCCGACGTGTCGGATTTACCTTTCGCAATGAAGGTGTAGACGCCGGGGGCAAGGGTCGTGAGCAGCGCCGCCGACTTGGTATCGCTGGCAGCCAGCGGACTCGCTCCAATTTGCGCGCCGACCGCAGTGATTTCAGCCGCGTTGGAATTTTCGTTCCAGTTGTCGTTATTGCCGATTGACGTGGTGCCGCGGAAAATCTCGATCGTGGGATCGGCCAGCAGGTCGGCGGCCGCCACCGAGCCGGCTAACGAAGGGCCGACAGCTCGAATCAACACGCGTTTGTCGGTTGATCCTGAAATCACAAATCCGCCGATGGTCACGTTGTTGCCCGTTCCCGCGTAAGCTCGGGTCGAGATATTCGCGAGCGACGAACCGCGAGTGCCCGCGGCGACCACCGTGATGACAGCCTCACCACTGGTCACGTTTTCAGCACCGCTCGTGACTTTCACAGTGTAAGAACCGGCGTCGAATGCGGTGATGTTGCCGATGGTGTAGGTTGCGCCTGTCGCGCCGGGAATCGCCGAACCGTTTTTGTACCACTGATAGGAGAGCGCGCCGCTGCCGCTGGCCGCGACCGTCAATGTGGCCGAAGATCCGGCCGCGAGAGTTCTCGACTGCGGCTGGCTCGAAATGGTGAGGGCGCCCGCTGCGCCGATGCGACCCGTCCGCGCCGCGTTCTGGTGAAACATCGGCCAGCTCGACGATCCAGCAGCTTGACCGATATCAAACGAGTAGAGCTTTCCGTCGGCGCTGCCGAAATAAAGCCGGTTGCCGGCAATGGCCGGCGACGAGCGAATCGTCTTGGCCGTCGGATACGTCCGCAGCAGCGTGCCGGTTGATGTCACGGCGTAAACCCGAGTGTCGTAGCACCCAACATACACTGTTCCGTCAGCTCCGACGGCCGGCGACGATGCGCGAACCTCGTCGCCAAGCGTGTACGTCCATTTCTCGGTTCCGCCGCTCGTCAAGGCGTGCAGCTTGTGGTCGTATCCGGCGAAGTACAACGTGCCATCCGCGGCCAGCGCGATCGAAGACGTGATGCTGCTATTGCCGGCGGCGGTCCATGACCATTTTTTCGTCGCCGTGCTGCCGCTATCGGTGAGCGCGTACACGGTGCCGTTCAAGGTCGCGAAGTAGATCGTGCCGTCGCCGGCGATGCTCGGTGACGTGAAGATGCCATCATCTGCGGTGTACTTCCATTTCTGCGTGGCGGAACTGCCGCCGTTGTCGGTGATGGCGTAGAAGGCGCCGCCATTTGTGCCGACATAGAGGGTGCCGTCGGCGCCAATCGACGGCGAGCAATACGTCCCGTCCGTGCTGCCCGTCAGGTCAAAAGTCCAACGTGCGTTTCCACTGCCGTTGAGCGCGTATAGTTTGGAATTGTCGCGGAAATAGATCGTGCCGTCGGCACCGATGGCAGGCGTCGAGGAGATCGTGGTCGCTGCCGTGAAACTCCATTTCTTCGCTCCGGTCGCGCCGTCGATGGCATAGAGCAGCTTGTCCGAACCGCCGATATAGACCGTACCGTCAGACCCAATCGCCGGAGACGCGCCGATGATCCCGCTGTTGCCGGTGGGGTAACTCCATTTCTTGGTGCCTGACGATGTGATCGCATAAACTGACTTGTCGTCTTTGTCGTCCGATCCCGCTCCGAAGTAGATCGTCCCGTCAGCTCCCACGGCGGGCGACGACGTGATCTCATCGTTCGCAGGATACTCCCATGCCGCGTCAGTCAGCGTCATCGTGAAGTCTCCACCCGAGCTGCCGTCCTGCGAGCTATTGTGATCGATCGAAAGATAATACGTCGTCCCACTGATCGCGTTAAACGGGACCAGGGCGTCGCTGTTCGCGGGGTTCGCCACCGAGTTGTCCTGCGCGGCGACGAGTGTCACTCCAGAAACGGAGCTGCCGGTGTACACCGCTGCGACGGTATCCACCGATCTCGCATAGGCCGACAACACGAAGTTGCCCGAATTGGGCGCGACCCACTTGTACCAGATGGAATGTCCGGCCGCGGTGTTGGTCGGATTCTTTTCTCCGGATTCGCGCGTGGCGTTCAACAAGGTCGCACTCACTGAGACGCTCGCACCGGTTATCAGTTCAGCATTCGAAAAGTCGTCGTTCTTGGGTACCGTGCCGATCCGCAATGAGGTGTAGCCGAACGCGCTGATGCGACCGGCGACGGCGATCTGGTAGGTCGTGCCGCCGACGACATCGAGGAGGACGCGACTGCCGGTGGTCGCAGTCGTGCCGGAGTTTGAAGCAACCGATTGAAGGGGATAACCAGATCCCGTATAGACACCCAGCGTTGTAGCGTAGCTGCTGCCCACCGTGTCGAACGCCACCTTGCTGCTGGAAGGAGCGGTCCAGCTCCACCACAACGATGTCGTGCTTGCGATGCCGGCGTGACTCGGTTCGCCCGAGTCGACGGTCGCGCCTTCGTTGTTCGAGCGGATCCGAACGTTCGCCCCGCTGACAACGCTGCGCTCAGCGAACGTGTCGTTGAAAGGCCGGTTGGTCGTGGAATTGAGCGCCTGACCGAGGTTGAGACGGCCGCCGGTTTGGACTTTGCCGCTCAGGGTCGGGAGTCTCGTGACGGAACGGAGCAGGCGGTTGATCAGCTGGCGGTAGCTGTCGCTGGGGAAAGTTGCCTTTAGCAGCGCAATCGAGCCGGTGACGTGCGGCGCTGCCATTGAAGTTCCGCTGAGCGTCGTGTACGCGGTGTCGGACGTGTTGTAGGTCGAATAAATCTCGCTGCCGGGTGCTCCGAGTTCGACCAGTCCGGAACCGTAATTGGAGAAGGTGGCCAACGCGTCCGTGCGCGTGGTCGCGGCGACGCCGATGACGTTATCCAGCGCATAGTTCGCCGGGTAATCATCGTTCGTGTCGTTGACCAAACCGTCATTGCCGGCGGCCGCGACGAAGATGATGCCGGCATCGCGAGCTTTCCTGATGGCGTCGAATTCGGCGTTTGAATACCGGTCGCTGCCGAAGCTCGCGTTGATGACGCTGGCT
>JBDSPT010000483.1:0-5044 GCA_039930205.1 Opitutus sp.
CCCTAGGGGAAAAGATGGATTTCGTGCAGGTGGCGATGGGCGATGAGCGGAGCCACGCGATCTTGGGAGAAGCGATCAAGCGGGGCCGACCGGTGTGTGGCCACATTTACGGCCGCGAGTTTGTGGCGGCGGGCGCGGCGAGCGGGATCACCGACACGCATGAGGCGATCGATCGCGAAATCGCCAACGATTTCCTGGAAGCCGGCGTTTGGATTTTCCTCCGAGGCGGACCTCCGACGACGCCGTGGCACTCGTTGCCGCTGGCGATCAAGGCCGTGACGGAGCTCGGAGCGAATCCGAAACGCGTCTGCGTTTGCACCGACGATCGCGATGCGGATGACTTGTTCCTGTTTGGCATGGACTGGGTCACGCGCGAAGCCGTCAAAGCCGGACTGCCGCCCGTCACCGCGTGGAGCATGGGGTCACTGCATGGCGCAACGCGGTACGCGAAAGATGGAGACATCGGCGGTTTGGGCCATTCGCGGCGCGCGGACATCGTTCTGATCAATGATCGGCTGGAGGTGCAGAACACCTGGTTCGGTGGTGAACTGGTCGTCGAGAATCGGAAGATCACGCCGTTGCTGGATCGCGCGTTGAGCAAGCGGTACCGTTACCCGCGGGCCGCATACGAGACGGTGAAGCTGCCGAAAAAGAAACTGCAGCTCACGCCCAAGGCGCCGACGAAGCCCGTGACGGCCAACGTGATTCGAACGGCGCTTCCCGGTATCATACTTTTCCACGACAAGGTTGCGCTGAAGCCTGATGGCTCTGGCCGATGGGAGCCGCTCTTCGCCGAGCACGGTTTATGTTTCGTTACCGTCGTCGAGCGTCATGGAAAATCCGGAGCAGTTGCTCACGGCTTGTTGAAAGACTTCGGGTTGAAAGACGGGGCGGTCGCGAGCTCGGTCGGGCACGACGCGCACAACATCATTCTGGCGGGAACCAACGAGACCGACATGCAGGTGGCGCTGGCTACGATCAAGAAGCTGCGCGGCGGAGTATGCCTGGTGCGAGCGGGGAAGGTCGTTGCAAGCGTGGCCCTTCCCGTCGCGGGACTAATCTCTGATCAACGTGCGACGGCGGTCGCTAAAGAAGCCACGACGCTCAAGAAAGCGTGGGTAGAGGCGGGCTGCACGCTGCCCTATATGGGCTTCAACCTAATTCCACTGTCCGTGATCCCTGAGATTCGAATCACGGATAAAGGGTACGTCACGGTACCGGGAATGCAGATACTGCCTCTTTTCCAGGCATGAGTGACGGGGTCGATTGAAGGCGCCCACCTGCGCGACCGGCTACATCAAACGCATTCTAGAGCAAATTCAGGAATCGTGTAGCCGCGCCCGTGAGGGCGTGGACAGGCAAGTCCTTGAGCGAAAAGATCCACGCTCTCACGAGCGTGGCTACCTCTTTTATGAAATTGCTGTAGTAGTGGTCGTAGCCGTCCTCAAATGGAGGGACGACCGCCGTGTCGTCGCGGTTTGAGAGACCACCGACGACGTAGAGGTTCTCCCTCCTTCCAAACGCATCAACCGTGGAATGGCCAGATCTTGAAGAACTGCAGGAAGAACACGGCGGCAACAGCGTAGCCGACCGGCGTGATGCTCTTCGGCCGGCCGAGAGCGACCGCTAACACGACCGCGGTGATCAGGCCAAGGCCGATGCCTTCGGCGATACTAAACGTCAGTGGAATCGCCAGGATCGTCAGGACCGCCGGAGCCGCGACGGTAAAGTCCTTCATGTCGATTTCGATCACCGACTGCATCATGAATATACCTACGACGACCAATGCCGGTGCGGTGGCGACGGCGGGTACCATCAGGATTAACGGCGTGAAGAATAGCGCGATCAGCATCAACGCGGCCGTCGTGATCGTCGTGAGCCCTGTGCGACCGCCGGCTTCGACCCCGGAAGCTGACTCAATGTAGCTCACCACCGTGGATGTTCCGCAGAGCGCGCTCAGGAGTGTCGCAAACGAATCGGCGAGGAGGGCTCGACCCGCTTTGGGCAAGGTGCCATCGGGACGGAGCAGGCCGGCGCGTTTAGTGACGCCGATGAGCGTCCCGATGTTGTCGAACATATCGACGAGGAGGAGCGTGAGGATAAGCGGAAGGGCGACGAAGAACGCGGTCGAACTCGTCAGGAAGTTGAAGGTTAGCTTCAGGAAAATCGGTGCGGGCGACGCCGGCAGTGCGATCACGCTGGGCGGAAGTTGTGTGACATGCGCGCCGTTCCCGGCCGAAACGAACAGACCGGCGATCGTGACAATCGCGATACTCAGGACGATCGCGCCCCGTACGCGGCGGGAGACAAGGATCGCGGTGAGGAGAATACCGACGAGACAAAGCGCCACGGGCCCAGATGCGAAATCGCCGTGCCCTACAAAGGTCGCTTGATTGGCGACGATCACGCCGCCGTTCTTCAGACCGATGAAAGCGATGAACAGGCCAATACCGCAGGTCACCGCGATCTTCAGCGAGTGAGGGATTGCCGCGATGATCTTTTCGCGAACGCCCGTCACTGAGAGAAAGAGGAAAATGACACCGTTCACGAACACCATGCCCAACGCCTCCGTCCACGGTACTCCTTTTCCTAATACGATCGTGAACGTGAAGAACGCGTTGATGCCCATGCCCGGCGCAAGCGCGATCGGATAGTTGGTCATCAGCGCCATGATCGTCGTCGCGAGGGCGGCCGTGAGGGCGGTGACTGTCACCAGTGCACCCTTGTCCATGCCGGTCGCGGACAGAATCCCGGGATTGACCGCGAGGATGTAGGCCATCGCGGCAAACGTGGTCAGCCCCGCGGCGAGTTCACGACCTGTCGTTGTCTGGTTCTCGTCGAGTTTAAACAGGTGCTTGAGCATGGGATCGGAATTTAGGGAGACGGAGAGCTGGCGAGGGGAGGCAGGTTCTCGATGAAGTTGATGGAGAAAAGAGCCGTGGCTCGCGCCGCCATTGAATGAAACGGCACTCCTTCATAGGGAGCGTCGCTGACCACCCGGAAGGCAATGCAGCGGATGCCGTAGGCAAAAGCGATGGCGGCGACGTGAGCCGACTCCCTTTCTTCGTCGTCCGCCGCGGCCAGGAGTAAATCGATGCGAGGAGGTTCGCTCGCGTGGACTGCGATGAATGCGCAGAGGAAGACCCACAGCCTCATTTCGCGGTAGCTGAAGGCGGATGACTTTCAAAGCTCGACCATTGGTCAACGATCGCGTGGACGACGCGACTTCCAACGAGGTGCGCCGCTTCGAGTGACGGAAGGTACGCCGAATAACTGCCGACCTTTTCTCCAGCGAGGTTGTCTGCCGGCGAAACGCCCGGCGGCGGTTCGTCGAAATTACTGGCGGTTCGCAGCACCAGCGCGCGTTGAATGTCAGCGCGCCCCGCCTTCGTCAGGTTCTGCAGCGCCCGCAACGCTCCGGTGTCCTCCATCGCGGTGGTGACATAGTTCGCTTTGCCGTCGGTGTAGTAAGCCGTCCATTTGTTCGCCCATTGATTCAACAAGCGGCCATGCCAGTAGGTGCTCGAGGCGAGGTTGGCGCCAACGAGAACGAAAGGCGGACGCTGCGCATTGGGAAATCCGGTGTAGCGCATGCGCGATTTCTGCAGCGCTTCGCTGTCCGGCAAAGGCGTGTCCTTGGTGAGTTCGTAGGCCCACTGCACGAGGGATGGGTTAACCTGAAACCACTGGCCCATCGTGTACTCCGTTTGGAGACGCGGCTGTTCGTACGGAAGCGTCTTGCCCAAGGGAAGGTAGCCGGTCTCCCAATCCGCGGGGATCTCGCGAGCGTCGATCTCGTGCGCCAGGTCGCCCTCGACGACATAGTCCGCCCAAGCCGCGGATCCGACCGATGCATCGGCGGGATCAACCCCCGCGATTCCCGCCACGAGCCAGTAGCTCTTGCTCAAGTCGAAACGTGGATCGAGCCCCAGAGCCATCACTGATGCGGTGGTGTTGGTGTTGCCGGTGCCGGCGGCTATTGCGATGACCGAGCCGTCGTCGTTTGCCCGTACATCGTGGTATGCGGCCGGTAGCGTAATGGTGCGATCGAGATGCTCGCGTTCCACCCAGTGCTGCAGCTCGCCGGGCCGATCTCCGGTGTCGTTGCCGATCTCGAAAATCGCGACGACCACGACCTTTGGCGTCAGGATGACGGGCTCCGACGCGCAAAGATATTGCGCGACCAGGAAGATTGGCGCGCACCGACGGAAGAGAGAATGGAGGGTCATCCGAAAAAATAGATCGATTAAGCACGCGCCATGCCGCAGGGAAAGATCGCCAGTTGCGTGAGGTGTAAGCCTACACTGCGGATGGTATATGACCTGCTTTAGACAGATTGGTTTAAGTTCTCCTAACACATAATAAATGAAAAAACTCTTCATTCCTCGCTTTGCTTCCGCACTGGCCGCGGTGGCAATGGCGCTCCCGACTTATGCGGCGACAGAAGCTCCTCCGGCAACGGAAGACGCTGTGCAGCTCGACAAGCTCGACGTTAATGAGGTGCCCCTCAGTCAACAGATTCTTCCCACCTCACGGCCGTTCAACTCCGTATTCGGGACTGACGACAACATCGTCGATGTTCCCCGTAACGTGACGATCATTTCGCGCCAGCAGCTGAGCGATATCTCGATCAACGACGTCTTGGATTTCTCGAAGCTGACCTCGAGCGCGTTCACGACGACGAATTTCGGTGCTCCGTCTAACGTGAGCATTCGCGGCCAATAGGCCGATACGTTCGTAAACGGCGTTCGCGCCCGCATTACGAGCAACGGTAACGGTCTGCCCGTTGACTTTAATTCGGTCGAGTCGGTAAACATCGTTAAAGGTCCGGCCACGGCCGTCCAAGGTACTTCGATGTACGTCGGTGGCTTCATCGATTTGATCACGAAGCGTCCTTATTTCGACGCGCCGAAGACGACGATCAGTTACACGATCGGCTCGTATAACACGAACAAGTGGACGCTCGATACCGGTGGTCCCATGTCCAAGCAGCTGGCGTATCGCTTCAGCTATTCGGGTGAAAACAGCACGGGCTACTACAGCG
>JBDSPT010000484.1:0-3743 GCA_039930205.1 Opitutus sp.
CTACGATACCCGACGTTGGTGGAGCTACAGCGAGAGGTTCCGCAACGTGATCGGGCAGACGATCGCCTACATTTACGCCGGACCTTTCTTTAGGCAGAGAGACCTTATGACCCCTTGGCCGCCAAACGTCGACCAAGGCCTCTTCTTACACGCGAAAAAGCTGCGAGACGTGGGATGGGATATTCGGGTGCACGTAGTGTAGGCCCACAGGTTGAAGGAAACTCGGTGGATCGTGATTGATTTCGCATGGTCTGCAAGAGCCCCTTCGATCTCCTTGTTCTGGTCTGATACGAACAACATTATGGCGCTTCGATATGTTTGTTGAAGTACAGAACGAACCGACTCTGAAATAAAAGGATGCCCGCCCGAAGTCATGCATGTGACTACAGTGGCTATTGTCATTCCGCGCATCCTACCGGCCACGCAAAATCGCGGTGGGCAAGTTAAAAGCAGCTGCGGCCTCGCTGAGTGCGGTTCGGTAGACACCTTTTGGTGAGCTCCGTTCAAACGAATGCAGATTGCGAAAGACCAAATCGCGTGGCGCAGCCGGGGTCGGGTTAACGCTTCGAAAAAACAGCACGGCTTTTTCGCAGGAAAACTTCGCCACGCCGTTCAGAATGGATGCAAGATCGCAAAGATGGCCGTCAAACGCACACGCATTTTCTGGGGATTGATGAATCGCAAAGAGCGATGGGGCCTCTCTTTGGAGGGAGGGTTAGTTATAGCAACTCTTACCATTTTGCTCTGGTGGCTTCTCATAGTTTTCGCCTATCCCTTCCTGGCTACAAGTCAACGTGTAAATACGCGTATACTTGTCGTGGAGGGTTGGATACAGGACTACGCCATTGCTGTGGCATTAGAGGAGTTTCAATCTCGTGGCTACGAGAGGGTGTACACGACCGGCGGCCCCGTGCAGGGTCTGAGTGGGTATGTGGACGATCGAAGTACCGCCGCCAGTCTTGGAGCGAAACGTCTGATCAACGCCGGATTGCCGCCAGCACTCGTTCAGATGGTACCTTCCCGTGTGGTGCAACATGACCGAACGTACCATGCCGCACTCGCACTCAAAGAGTGGCTTCGCGTGCACGACCCTGCCGTGACTGGCATCAACGTCGTCACGGAAGGTGCCCATGCTCGACGCACACGTCTAATTTTCCAGAAAGTATTCGGCGGTAACGTCGAGATCGGCGTGATTTCGGTAAACAGCCCCGGATTTGATCAGAAGCATTGGTGGCGGTACAGCGAAGGAGTGAGATCGGTCTTGGGGGAAGGCATCGCATATCTGTACGCAAGACTCTTCTTTACACCAGATAGTCACTAAGGCCCTGGGTCGCCAACACGTCGACCGACAGTTATCGCCTGAGCCTTTGGGATCGGTATGCCCCTTGGCGGGTAAAGCATTGACGAGCTGGTGGTGCGTGTAGGAACAACCAATTTCAATCGCCGTGATTGCCGGGCGTATTCGAGATCGGGGTGCTTCTCAACGACGTTGGGACGGAAATGCAACCAGCTCGGCTGCAACCGTCGAGCGCGAGAGAACCGTCAAACAGTGACACCTTCGGCTTAGTCCCAGGTCATGCGTTCATCTTGAAGCGCCGCCCTCATTTACAGCCGGGCCCGCATCAACGGTGTCCGGAATTGAGTTATAAGTAACAAGGAGGTGCAGCATTCGTCGCGGCCCAGAAATGCGGTCGCGCCCAAGTCTGTCGGATTCTGCATGTTGTTTGGCTCAATGCCGAGCTCGTGCGCAAGTTCTCCAATGCCGTTTAACCAGTTGCTTTCGTTCAGTCTCGCCAGATAAAAGCGCCGTCAATTTTATGCGCATATCGATCATCCGGATTCAATGCCCGTCAGCTTGAGCCTTTTGCGGCGTAGGATCGGAGTTTTTATTGCGTTCGTCGTGGCGGTCGTGGCCACCATCCAATTTCCAGCGGCATATGGGTCAGGATTGGATGATTCGTGGCAGCTAATCCTGTCTTATGCGTTCCAAAACAATCTGATCTTTGGCCGAGATCTTTACTTCACTTACGGACCGCTTGGATTCTTGGAAAACCACGTTCAGTTGGCCGAGTTATTTTGGATTCAACTCGGTTGGCAACTTCTCACCCGGTTGGCTGCGATCGGTCTTATTGTGTTTTGGGTCCGAACGATTCCGACCTGGCTGCAAGGAGCGGTATTCGTGGGGATGCTGATGCTAACAACTTCTCCGATTTCATTGGCTCTGCCGATGAATGACTCGCTGTTCATGGTGATAATCTGGGTGGCCGGCGCAGGATTGATCGTGCAGGGGGAAAAGTCTCTGAAGATCGTAGCAATCAGTCTGGGTTTGCTAGCTGCGTTCGCGCTGGTGAAGACATCGCTGACAGTTGCCGCCACCTCTACTGTGGGGATCGCCGTTGTATTCCATGGCTCGCATCGACGGTACCAGGTGGCGGCGTTGCTTGTTTTTGGCTATGTCGGTTGCTGGCTGCTGGGTTGGAGTCTCGCGGGCCAACCTTTCGGCGCGCTCGTTCCATTTTTTCGGAGCGCTGCAGAAATCGTCGGAGGCTATGGGGAGGGGATGGTCATCTCCACCCGGTTTCTCCGTTTAGTGGCGGCTGCTTTGACTGCTTTAACGTTTTCAGGCCTAATTTGCCTGCGGGTCTGGCAATCTCGGGGTGATTTCCAAGTCATTGCGCTCGGTATCATGACAGGCGGGCTCCTCCTAATGAGCTACCGTCTGGCTACCTGCCGCGCGGACGCCGTTCACCTTTCCGGTTTGTTTGTCTGGACGGGCATCATCAGCCTACTGTGGTTAGCGATCACACCGACGAATTCAAAGCCGTTGAAAGCTGGGCAAAATTTCGCTCCGCACGTCGTCTTCGCCGCAGGGGCAATGATCATCTGCGGATACCATTTTGGGTCGGACAAGCCGGGACGGTTGCTCGAAAATCTAACAACCGCCGTACGTTTATGCATCAGCCCTCATCATTATTTCAAAGATTGGCAACAATGGGCCCGTGATAGTGGGGCTGAGATGCGGCTGACGTCCGTGCGCGCCGTTGTGGGAGACGCTGAACTTGACGTCCACGGGCATTATCAATCGCGAGCGATCCGCGGGGGATACCATTACATTTCCCGTCCCATTCCTCAGAGCTATTCAGCCTACACGCCATTGCTTGCCCGGATTAACGGCGATTGGATGGCGGATAAGCGGCCACCCTTCACGTTGATGAAGGTCGAGTCGATTGATGAGCGGCTTCCCGCTCTCGAGGATTCTCGGGCGCTCGTTTACAGCCTGCAGAACTACAAAGTGTCTGTCGAGGAACAGGGGTTCCTTCTGCTTGCTCTCAAACCGGCTCCCACGGCAATCCGGACTTATCCGGCAGGTCCGTCCGCGAGGTTTTGCATGGGTGATTCGCAGACTTTCCAAATCCCTTCAGGGGATCCGATATGCTATATCACCGTCGAGGCTACGTTCTCGGTTGCGGGCCAGATCGCCGCCCATTTCTTTCCCATCCGGCCGCTAACGATCGAAATGAAGTTCGCGACCGGGAAAACTGAATGTTACTTTTTACCGCTGCGAATGGGTCAGGCGGGCTTTGTGATCTATCCTTTCATCCGTGATAATTCGGACGTGGTGCGGTGGATTTCTCACCGAACCTCAGATCTGGTCTCGGAGTTTCGAATCTATGCGCCGCGAAACGGGTGGGCCTATCAAGATACGGTTCGCGTGAATTTTTCAGCCATCGGACCAGCAAACA
>JBDSPT010000485.1:0-2883 GCA_039930205.1 Opitutus sp.
CGAAACGCGATGTCTCCACGTTGATCGTCACGTGTTATGTTACGCGACAACCTGGTCTTCGTCGTGGACGGCCAACGACCGCTCCTGACGATCACTTGCCTGTACCGGTCGGCGGCTGGGTCTCGTAAGTGGACCAGTTGGCCACGAGTTCGTGGACGATCGGACTGCCCACGCGGTACGCTGCTTCCAACGCGGGAAGCGCGCCCGCGTACTCTTCAACCATGCTCGACGCCGCACTCTGGCCACCGGGCGGCATCGAGAAATTGCTTCCTGTTCGCAAGACGAGGACTCGCTGGAAATCGACCTTCCCCATCTTCGCGAGCCGTGTGAGCGCCGCGGC
This sequence comes from Opitutus sp., assembly GCA_039930205.1. Taxonomy (GTDB): domain Bacteria; phylum Verrucomicrobiota; class Verrucomicrobiia; order Opitutales; family Opitutaceae; genus Opitutus. The sequence goes on from JBDSPT010000485.1 coordinate 341, forward strand.
AAGGCCATGGTCTTCCATGTTGGACATCGCCATGACTCCTTTGCCATCGGTGTAGAGGGCGGTCCAATCCATCGCCCATCGGTTCATGACCTCTCCGTGCCAATACCGGCACGAACCGAAGCTGTCGCCCATCATCACGCGGGGTTCAGCCATGGCAGCGGGAAATCCCTGGTAGAGCGCGCGGTGTGCCTTCGCTTCCGGCGTATCGAATAGCTGGGTGGCCTTCGTTCGCTCGAACGCCCATTCGACCAAAGCAGCGTTGAGCTCCCACTTCATCGGCTTCGGCGCCCAGTCAGGGATCACGGGTTTCTGGTTCGGAGACTTGTTTCCGATTGCCATCAGCCCGTACGGCCAATCCGCGGGCGCTTCCCGGGTGTCGATTTCGTACGCGATGTCGCCATCAATGACGTACCGCGCCCAAGCCGCGCTGCCTTCCGACGCGACGTGCGGGTTCACGCCCGCGATGCCGTTCACGATCCAGTAGCTATGCGTGAGATCGAAGCGGGGATCGAGACACAGCGCCATGATCTGATTGCCGCAACGCACCGTCGTTCCCGAGACGACGCCGTAAACCCCGGCGTCATTGAAACGCACCGGGTGATCGAGGCCGGGAACGTCGATCGTACCCGTCAGCTTTTCGCGTTCGGCCCAAAACTGAAACTCACCGGGTTTGTCTCCCGTGTCGGCACCCACCTCAAACGTCGCGACCACGATGACTTTTGGGCGAATCAAATCCGCACCGAAACCATGTGAGCACGAAACCAAACCGACCAGCAGCAGGCGCTTGATAAATAAAAAAGTCATGAGCGACAGGGGGTGCAGCAAGCATGCCAAGGAAACGCCTACTCAGCCACAATTCTTTCGGCGAACCTCAGCCTATTTGGCCAGGGTTCTTTGGGTTCAGACGCGCGTCTTGAAGTACGCGATCGTGCGATTCAATCCCTCTTCGAGCGGCACTTTCGGCATCCAGCCGCCAAGATGCTTTTGCGCGAGAGTGATATCAGGCCGGCGCTGCTTCGGATCGTCGGACGGCAGCTCCTTGTGGACGATCTTCGATTTCCCTCCGACCAGCTTCAACGTGAGTTCGGCCAGTTCCAACATCGTGAACTCTCCAGGATTACCGAGATTGAGCGGTCCCACCGTATCGGTCTGCGCCATGAAGCGGACAAAGCCCTCGATCAAATCGTCGACGTAGCAGAATGATCGCGTTTGCGATCCGTCGCCGTAGATCGTCACGTCTTCGCCGCGGAGAGCTTGAACAATGAAGTTCGAAACGACCCGACCATCGGCCTCGTGCATGCGTGGGCCGTACGTATTGAAAATTCGGATTACCCGGATATCGACCTCGTGCTCGCGGTGGTAGTCGAAGAAGAGGGTTTCGGCACAACGCTTTCCCTCATCGTAGCATGAGCGTTTGCCAATCGGGTTGACGTTCCCCCAATACGTCTCGGGCTGAGGGTGCACCTGCGGATCACCGTACACCTCTGACGTAGAGGCCTGAAACACGCGGGCCCGGGTGCGTTTCGCAAGGCCGAGGCAGTTGATCGCGCCGATCACCGACGTCTTGATGGTCTTGATCGGGTTGTACTGGTAGTGCGGAGGCGAAGCCGGGCAGGCGAGATTGTAGATCTGATCCACCTCAAACTTGAATGGATCGATGATGTCGTGGCGGACGAATTCAAAATGCGGGTTCTTGAAGAGGTGCTCGATGTTCAGCTTCCGTCCGGTGAACAGGTTATCAATGGCGACCACGTCATTTCCTTCGTCGAGCAACCGCTCGCAGAGATGAGAACCGAGAAACCCGGCGCCGCCGGTGACGAGAATACGCATACGAGGGCCAGACTGGACAACGTCCTTTCAGTTTCCAGCAAATCCTCTGGAGCCGTCCTGATTTGGTTCCCGCGATGATTTCAAGCGCAACGACTTCGGATCCGCCCCACCCCAACTACCGTTCGGGCGCGCTGCCGGGACCCGCTAAATCACGCGACCCGCGCAGCGGCACCGGTTTCGTAACGCGTGATCCATTCCCGGTGCCACGCACCAAAGTCTCCTGCCTCAATGTGCGCGCGGGCCTGGGCCATCAGGTCCAGATAGAAATGCAGATTGTGCAGCGTCAGCAGCGTGCAGCTGATGATCTCACCCGCGACCGCGACATGGCGCAGATACGCTCTCGAAAAGGTGCGGCAGGTATAATTGTCCAAGCCTTCAACGATTGGCCGCGGATCAGTCCGGTACTTTTCGTTGCGCAGGTTCATCGGCCCATCCGGCGTGAACACCAATCCGTTACGCGCGACGCGCGAAGGCAGTACGCAATCGAACATGTCCACCCCGAGCGCGATCATCTTCAAGAGCTGAGGCGGCGTCCCAAGTCCCATCGCGTATCGCGGTTTTCGGGTCGGCATGAACGGTGTTGTTGCCGCGACCTGCTTCAACATCTCCGGCTCAGGTTCGCCCACGCTCACCCCGCCCACTGCATAGCCGGGGAAATCCAACTGCGCCAGCGACTCGGCCGCCTCCCGACGCAAATCATCGAACGTGGATCC
>JBDSPT010000486.1:0-3145 GCA_039930205.1 Opitutus sp.
CTGGAACGCCACGATGCCCGCCAACTCCTTCAATGGTCAGACTGACTTCGGCATCGGAATCGGTCTGCGCGTACCGCACTACCGGCACATTCTCGAACAGAAGCCGGTGGTCGACTGGTTCGAAATCATCTCGGAAAATTTCATGGTCGGGGGCGGACGGCCCCTCGAGGTGTTGGATCAAATCCTTGAGCAGTATCGGGTGGTTCAGCACGGCGTTTCGATGTACTTCGGTTCGGCGGACAAGCCTGACCGCGTGCACTTGAAAAAGTTGAAGGCGCTGGTGAAGCGCACGAAGACGCCCTGGCTGTCGGACCATTTGTGCTGGGGCAGTGTGGATGGCACCTACACGCACGATCTGCTGCCGATGCCCTACACCTTCGCCGCGGCGAAGCGGACCGCCGGGAAGATCAAAATGGTGCGCGACTTTCTTGAGGTGCCGATCTGCGTCGAAAACGTGAGCAGCTATGCCGAATTTCACGCCAGCGAAATGACGGAATGGGAATTTCTCAGCGAGGTGACCGAACTCGCGGACTGCGGAATCCTCCTCGATGTGAACAACATTTACGTTTCGTCGAAGAACCACCAATTCGACCCGTACGATTACGTCAACGGCGTGCCGCATCACCGCGTGGGCCAGATGCACATCGCGGGGCATACCAAGTTTGAGAAGTACATTCTGGATACGCACGATCATCCGGTGCTCGATCCGGTGTGGAAGTTGTACGACCATGCGACCAAGCTCTGCGGCGTGACCGCGACGCTGCTGGAATGGGACGATCGCATCCCGTCGTTCGACGAAGTGCACCATGAGGCCCTCAAGGCGAACGAGTTCATTGATGGCGCGAAAAGCGTGCAGGGCGTCGCGCCCGCCGCGATCCGCCCCGTGAGTCGTCCCGCAAAAAAACCTTCGCGGGGCAGCGCGCCTGCCCCGGCGGTCCGCAGTAGATGAACGTTCGACTGCAGGCCGCCGCCCGCGCCGACACACCGCGCAACCTGCTCGCGTTCCAGCGCACGCTGAAGGATGCGCTCATCCGTCCGCTCGCGCCCGGCGATCGCACGCAGACCCGATGGATCGATGGCCGGCCGATGGCGGAATTTGCCGAAACGTTCATCAAATCGAATGACCGGCTGACGGCGCTGGAGCGTCTGCAAATTTACAACCGGATGTATTGGTTCCGGCTGATCGATTGTTTTCACGACGACAATCCGGGACTGCGGGCGGCGCTCGGGCTGCGAGGTTTCAATCGGCTCGCGGAAGCGTACCTCACAAAATATCCGTCGAGCTCGTTCACGCTGCGCAATCTCTGCTTGCGGCTGGAGGGCTTCATTCGCGCCGAACGCATCCTGACCGCGCCTCATACGTTGCTGGCGATCGACATTGCGCGGTTCGAATGGGCGCAGACGGTCGCCTTTGACGAACCGTCGCGACCGTTGCTCACGGGGAAGGAAATTTCGTGCACGCCGCCCGCGCGGTTGCGGATGACCGTGCAACCCTACGTTTCGCTCCTCGCCCTCAATCATCCCGTCGATGACTACGTAATCGCCGTCAAAAAACGGGACGCGCTGCGCAGTCAGTCGAGCAACGCCAGCACCGCGCCGCGTCGGGTCGAACGTGAAAGCAAGATGCCGCGACCTGGGCGCGCACGCGTGTTTCTCGCCGTCCACCGCCTCGACCAACGGCTCTACTACAAGCGACTGGATGCGCCTGCGTTCAAGATCCTCGTCGCATTGCGCGACGGCCAGCCGCTCGCTCGCGCGATCGCCGCGGGCGGTCCGTCGGTCAAACCCGATGACATGCGTGATTGGTTCGCCACGTGGATGCACCTCGGATGGCTTTGCCCGAACGGGTGACGGGTCCGGCCGAAGCGCTGCATCCGTATCCGTTTTTCTTGGCCCAAGTCACCTTCATATCGCGTCCACTTCGGCTGCCTCGCTCTTCCTTGTTCCCCACTTCACCCCACCTATGAAACTCGCCTCCGCCTGCCACACCCTGGAATCGTCTCTCGCCAGTTTTGGGCGCGCGCTGCAAGCGCCGTTGCTGCTCATCATCCGACTTTATTGGGGCTGGTCCTTTGCGCAGACCGGCTGGGGAAAGCTGATGAACCTTGAGCGGACCACGAAGTTTTTTGCCTCATTGAATTTGCCTGCACCGAAGCTCAACGCGATTGCGGCTGGCTCCACCGAGTTGATCGGCGGCGTCCTTCTGGCGCTTGGTTTGTTCACGCGCTTCGCGTCGCCGGCGCTGATCGTGGTGATGTTGACGGCCTACCTCACCGCGGATCGCGAAGCGTTGTTCGCGATCACGAGTGACGGCGACAAATTCACGGGCGCCGCTCCATTCCTGTTTCTCTTCGCCGCGCTGATCGTGTTCGCGTTCGGGCCGGGGAAGCTGTCCCTCGACTCGCTCGTGCGAAAAAAGTAACTGCGCTGGCGCGTCCCTGAAAGCGGGAGTCAAATAACCACTTCAGGATTGATCACGTTGTTAGCCGACGGCGGTGGATTACAGAGATCCTCGTAGGCATAGAGAATCGCGCCGAACGCCAGCGGGATGGTCAGGAATATGCCGATGAAGAATCCGATCACGCCAATAAGCGCGAGCAGTCCGCCGAGTAGGGCCACCACGAATACGCGGAACCATTGCCTGGTCACGACGCGCCGGCTTACTTCCATGGCCGTCCACGCACCAAGGCCCTGATCCACGATCAGAGCCCACGTGAACACCCAGGAAATCGAGAGATAGATGACCAGAAGCATCCCGAGCGCCATCGCGCCCATCATCCAAGGCGAGACTTGGGGCATCTCGAACGACGCGGCATTGCCGGACATCGCGGCCGACATCGCCGGCCACACGATCGGGCCGCAGAACAACATCACGGCAGCAAACGACAGGACCGTCGTCGCCAGGCTGGCCAGCATCAGTGGAACGAACGCCGTGCGAAAACCGACAAACACATCGCCCACCGACCTCGGTTCTCCGCGCATTTTTCCGAGATAGAAGTAGTAGAGCCCGCCGTAAAACACGCCGTTCAGCAGCACTCCGGCGAGCGAACCGATCAGCGGAATCATGTTCATCATCATCTGGACGAAGAGTACGAGGATCGTGGCGCCGACGAGCGGGAGCAGATTCGCTTTCCAGAGCTGGAAA
>JBDSPT010000487.1:0-11342 GCA_039930205.1 Opitutus sp.
ATGGCGTCGGGCCGCGCGACGTCCCCGCGAATTTCTGGAAACGACAGGCAGCCTTCCTCGTACAAGAACTCATCCGTTCCGCGAGTTACCCTAAGATCCGGATTCGCGATGGTGAGCGGCATGAAGAGGTCGAGCGGCGGTTTGGCGCCGTCCAATTCCCAGGTGAAATCGATCTCCGCTTTACGCAGATCCACGACGCAAATCTGGAGCGCATGCCCAATTTGCTGGGCGGCAAGGCCGATGCCGTGGGCCTCGTGCATCGTGTCGATCATGTCAGCGGAAAGTTGACGGAGAAAAGCATCGAACATCGTGATTTTCTCACCTTTACGCCTCAAAATTGGATCGCAATAATGAACAATTTCTAGGGACATCGGTCGTTAGGCACAGAGTGGGTTTGCCCTTTTGGGCCCGCAAACCAATACTAATTCCGATGAGCGTCTCAACCGATTCCAACAGAAAGCCATTTGCTGCGCCGGTGTTGGTGGTGCTGGGCTTCGTGTTGGCGATCGCAGCGTGGACGCTCCCGGTAAATTTGAAATCAGTGAGTCCCGCGCTTCTCCGCGAGGCGGGCGAGGATACGCCGTCGCTCGCAGTTTTCGGGCGCAACTTGGTCGAATCGGAAAAGATCGGACCCGCCGCTCTCGTGTTGGAAGCGGCGAAAACGGTCAACGATCCTGGGGCGGCGGATTTGGAGAAAGGGCTGAAGGAGCTTTCTTCCCATCAACCTGAAATGGTCGCATGGGGTGGCTGGGACCCCTTTCTCGATCCGCTGTTCAATCTGCGTGAAAGCAAAGCCCAGGCGGCCAGTACTCCCGTCCTAAATTTTTTCCTGCCCGAGAAGGCTCGCGCAACTCTCAAGAATTATTTGAGCAACTCCCGTTCCCTGGGCGTGCAGGCGCTGTTGCGGACACGCGCGATCAATTCCACCGGCCGTTTCGTTCCGGTATCACAACCGGGCGGTCAGCCGCTCGACGCAGTGATTCTCCTGACGGCTCTGTTGTACCAGGGCGAACATTTGTCGCCCGCACTCCAACGCGAGGTGCGTGGGCTGGCCGATACTGCGCTGGGGAAACAAAGCCTGGGCGAGCTCGAGCCCTTTTTCCTCGACGTGCTTTCGCTGGGGAAGCGCCTGGACTGGGCGCAACTCGCAGAGCTGCTGCGCCGCACGGCGGACACGAAAACCGTCAGTGAGTACGCGCATCTCGCGCGCGTCGCACCCGAACAGTTTCCGCTGATCTACGTCGCTTCGTTGTTTTCGGGCTCGGCCGACCGCGTGGCGACTTACTTGATCCAGTATGGCAAGACCGGCGTGGGGGACCTCCAACTTGCGCTCGCGAGCGGACAAGGCGCGGTCAACCAGCTGTTGCTCCGCCAGGTTCCGGTGAATCACTCCATGAATGGAGGTTTGGGCACCGCTGCTTCGCTGGTGATGTTGCACCCCCAAGCGATGCTGGTTGTGAAATACTTGGGCTATTTGCTCGGGGCGTTCCTGGTATTCCGTGGCCTTGATCTCTGGATCGTCGCTCCGGGTTCCGGCAACGGGCTCGGATTGCCTCGCATGAAAAGTGGCGCACTGGCGCTGCTGTTTGCGGCGTTGCTCGTAGTCGCAACTGAACCGTTTCTCCTGAAGGCGGCACCGCTCTCCGAATACCGGGTGCGTTTGGTCATGCCGGCCCTCGTCATCACTTCAACGAACTCCCCTCGAGCTGCAGATAAAACTATTCACACCATGGACTCCTCCACGCTCATTTCGATCGGCTTTTTCGCCGCGCTGCAAATTGCCATGTACGTCACCTGCTTGATGAAGATCCGCGAGATTGCGCGTTCTAGTGTCACGCCCATGGTGAAACTTCGGCTGATGGAAAACGAGGAGAACCTCTTCGATGGCGGTCTCTATGTCGGTATCGGCGGAACGGCGACAGCGTTGGTGCTCCAGGTGCTGGGAGTGATTGAGCCAAATCTCCTCGCCGCCTATTCCTCCAATCTATTCGGCATCACATGTGTCGCGCTGGTGAAGATCCGCCATGTTCGCCCCTACAAGCGCCAGCTGATCCTGGACACCCAGACGGTGGTTCCAGCTTACCCCGCCATGGCCGCGACCGGTGGTAAGACCGTGGTGTCCCCCATCGTCACATGAACAAGACCCTGCTCCTGATTCTTTGTGATTTTTTGCTGCTGAATCTTCTGGCGCTCACACGCTGGGAGAAAGCGGAGCCGGCGAGCGCCAAGCAGCCGCCCGTGCCGGAGATGTCGGCGAACGCCGCGACCAAGGATCGCGACCTGGTCGATACGATGAAGCAGACGCTGGAGGACGAACGCGCAACTCGTGAACAGCTCGCGCAGAAACTATCGTCCGCCGAAACGAATCTGACTTCGCGCGAGCAGAACCTGGCAAAACTTGAACAGGATCGGACGAAACTTTCATCGGCGTTGAGCGAAACTCAGAAGACCGCAGCCGACCTTAACGCCAAGGTGGCGCAGGCGACCCAGGATGCCTCACTGACGCGCGAAGAGCTTGCCCGGCTGCAGCGTGAACTCGAAGAGCGGCGAGCGGAGGCCGAGCGCCAAAAGCAATCGCTCGCGAACTACGAAAAAGCTCAGACCGAAGCTCGACAGAAAATCGAAGGGCTGAGCGTGGCCGTCAAAGTTGCGGAACAGGAGAAGCAGCTACTGCGGGACACCGCTGAAACCTTGAAGACGCAGGTTGTCGCAGAACGTGAGGAGCGAATCAAAGTTCAGGAAGCGACCACCCAACTCGCGCAAGGCGTGGGACAGCTCGCCGAGAAATCAGGCGCGCTCACCAAAGAAATTCGCGAAAACCGACCGATTAACGCGAACGTACTCTTCAACGAATTCCTCGGTAATCGGGTCGCAACCAGTTTCCGTGCAGTCCGTCCTGGTCTGTTCGGACCCGCGACGCGCGAGTCTTCGGCCGCAACGATTCTCGTGACGGATGGAGAAAAGATTTACGCGCTGCTCCACATTTCGGATACTCCTTTTCCGCTGACGGAGAACAGCTACGACTGGCAAAAAATCAACGTGGAGTTCACCAAAGCCGGAGGGTACCACAGTCCGACTTCGGAAATCGGGTTTCTGTCGGTTGATCCGCGTGTTGTTGTACTCCCCGTCACCCCCGAACAGGCAAAAGAATTGGGCGTGAAGGTCTATCCCACCGCCCTCGATCCGTTCAAGTTCCCGGAAGCCGTGTTGGTCAATGGCGGTGGCAAGGGATACGGTGACGTCGGGTTTAAGCTCGATGCAGCGCAGCGTGGCTACGTGCGCGTAGACAATCGCGTGTTTAAGCGCCTCTTTGGTGATTTTGCGCCATCACGAGGTGACCTCGTCCTGAGCAAGACTGGCGAGCTCCTGGGGATAATGGTGAACAGTGACTACTGTGCAGTCGTGAACAACTTCCTGCCGGCCCGAAAGCTTCCAGTTGGGGACGACCTCGCAGCTCAGAAGACCAGCACCGTTCTCAATGAGCTCAATGCCCGCGTCCGCTCGCTGCCGTTGAATCTTCAATAGGCGGGATGGGCGTGGCTCCATCTTCTTTTAGAAGCGCCGCGACCCTGGGCATCGTTCTCTCCCGCGCTCAAGATGAGGGGGACGTGAGCGCAGGACTGACAGGTGTAACTGGATTATCGTTACAGAAGAAAGCCCGGTTACGCACGGTCGGAGTTTTGATCACCTCGGCGCTCTTGCGGGCGATGTCTTAACCAAAAATAGGATCGGCAGAGAGCGGGGTAACTCGGCGTTCGCCTTGGGCATCGGGCCCGGGCGCCATACGCTCTCAATGACTGGCTTCGGTGGGACCGTTGGTCGGTTGAACCGGACGGTCGCTTTCGCTGAGTTTTCGCCGGAATAGCGAGATCGCTTGTTGATAGCAGGTCAGAGCGAGTTCCGGGTCGTACCGATAGCCTTCGTCGCGCAAAAAGGCGTGAGCCCCGTTGTACTCGTGCCAGGTGAAATTCGCGTCGGCCGCCGCGAGCGCGCTGTGAACTTTTTGTCGGCCTTCGAGCGGCACATGCGGATCCTGCCGACCCCAGATCATCAGGAGCTCACCTTTGATTTCGGGAATGCGATCGAGGCTGTTATCGTTCGTGCCTTTTCCGAGTCCACGTTTGTGAATGTCGGTCACATAAAAGCAGGTCGCCGCCAGAACGTCGGCGTTCATCGCGGCACGGAAGGCGAGATGGCCTCCGATGCAGATTCCCGCCACGCCAAGCCGTCCGGTGCATTGGGAGTGGTTTTTCAAATACGCCAGCACGGCTCGGGCATCGTCGTCGTAGCCGGCCAGCGCCTTCGTCGTCTTCAGCGCATTGCCGCGATCGGCTCCCGCCTGATCGTACGCCAGGACCGTCCCGGCGGGCTCGAACTCGTGATAGATTTCCGGCACGGCCACGATGAAGCCATGTCCGGCCAGCAGCGCCGCCGTCCGCCGGATGGGCGCGGTGACCTGGAAGATCTCAGAGTACAACAGCAAGCCGGGATATTTTCCGGGTGCGTTGGGCTGAAAAACGTACGTCCGCATCGCGCCGGACGGGGTCGGCAGGTCGACAGGATCTGGTTCTTTGATGGTCATGGGAGGGGGCCGGTATTCGACTCGATGGACTGCACCGACGATGGGCGTCGATTCGACGGAAAACAGTCGTGAGCCAATCGAGTGGGATGCTAGCGTGCAGTCGAATGCAAAGTGCGCCCAACGTCGTCTGGATTGTGACCACGCAATGGCGCGCGCAGGCGACGGGCTACGCTGGAGATCCCAATGTGCGCACCCCTCATCTGGATCGGCTCGCGCGCGCGAGCGTCAATTTCCGCCAAGCCGTTACTCCGCATCCGTTCGGGCCGTTTGCGCGCGCGGCGATGCTGACCGGCAGGCAGTCACCTGAGAACGGCGTGATCGATTACTTCGATCCGCTGCCATCGACCACGAGCACCATTGCTCATGATTTGGCGGCCCGCGGGTATGAAACCGCGTTCTTCGGCAAATGGCATCTAGGGAAACGCGATGCCTCCGCGCCAATCGTGGGGGAAACTCATGCGAAAATGATCATCCCGCCCGGCGACCGGGGTGGATTTGAGTTTTGGGAAGGGTTTGAGAGCGGGTTCTTGCTCAACGATCCCTGGCTGCACGGATCTCGGCTCCAAACTCCCACACAAATTTTCGGATATCAGAGTGACGTTCTCTGTGAACGTGCGGGCACTTTTATCGCGAAGCGGAACGCTTCGATCGGCCGCGAGCCTGCGATCGGCGTCTCTGCGCCAGTCCGTCCACTTTTCGCGGTGGTGAGCCTGGAAGCCCCGCATCCGCCGTACGCGGCGGCGAGCGCCGCGAGCGTTCCCCCAGATCTCAATCATCTCTCGCTCCGTGCGAACGTGCCCGTGGGCGGAGAAATCGAAGCCAAAGCGCGTCGAGACCTTGCCGGTTACTCCGCCCACATCGAAGCAACGGATCGAGCGATTGGAGTTTTACTGAACGCTACGTCACTCTCGAACACGGTCGTGGTGTTTACGTCCGTACATGGGGACATGCATGGCTCGCATGGTCTTTTCCGCAAAGGCTGGCCCTACGAAGAATCGATCCGCGTACCGCTTTTGGTGAGGTTTCCCGGTCCCGCCGGGGTAGGTAGTTCGGATGATGATACGGCTATTTCGCTCCTTGATCTGCCGGAGATGACCCGCGCATGGGCCGATGGAAATCCAAGCCCGCCACGTCCAACGTTGTCGTTCGTCTCGATGCCCAGCGCTCCGCCGTTTCCTCTTCAGTGCGATCGCCGGTGGCAGGGCGTACGCACTCCGCGACACAAAATGATCGTGAACGCAGATGGTTCGCCGTGGCTTTACTTCGATCTGGAGAAAGATCCGTTCGAACAGCGCAACCTGGTTGGAGACTCCTCGAGAGCCGATGAAATCAATGCGCTGAAGGCGGTAATCTCAGCCGGATCCGTTCAGTAGAAGGTAGCGACCGTCGTGAGACGGCGGAAGCTCGATGGCGCGCGCGAGTCATCGGTCTCACGACTGGGACAACCAGGATTCTCCGATTTCGACTGCGTGGTTACGGCTGAGTCGTCGACCAGCCTGTGGGCAAACGGGCGCCGGCTGGCCTGACGTTGAGACCACAACGGCGCGGCTTCGGCTCCTCGGGACTTTCGCCCTACCTTTTAACTAAACTGAGCGCGGCACTCAGCTGATCGTCGTCTCGGAACTTTCTGGTTTCCCGAAGAGGCGACGGATTGCGGTCTCGATTTCGTGAAGCTTCACGGGTTTCGAAATATAGTCGTCCATGCCCGCGTCCAGGCAGCGCTGCCGATCTCCCTGCATGGCGTTCGCGGTGAGCGCGATGATCTTCGGTTGCCGATCGACGGAAAGTCTCCGGCGGATTTGTCGACTTGCCTCAAGCCCATCCATTTCTGGCATCTGCAGATCCATCAGGACGAGGTGATAGTGACGGGCTTCGAGAGTGGTCAACGCTTCCAACCCGTTGCTCACCGTATCAGCGCGGTACCCGAGGCGCTCCAGGAAACGCAGTGCGACCTTCTGATTCACCGTATTGTCCTCGGCGAGCAGTACATCGAGCGGGAATTCCCGTGCGAGTGTCGGGCTGAAGATGCTGGAGGTGTTCGACGAGACCATCGCTGCTGGGGGCGAGCTGAACAGCATCCCGATCGTGTGCAGAAACGAAGCCGCTTTGAACGGCTTGAAAATACTCGCGAAGGTCTCGCCGTCCGGAGGCATTTCAGGCGCGGTCTGGCCGAACGGCAGAATCAGCAATCGCGGGACGTTCCTCAGGGGGACAAAGGGCGGGCGACTGCCCGACTCTTCTCCGTCCACGATTACCAGCACGGGGGGAACCGGCAGGGTGGCGGCTTTTGCCGTGGCTGCCCGGGTCGTGGGTTCAAAGAGGCACTTGGCGCCGAAAGGTTCGAGGAGCGTCCGAATGCGCCGCTGGATCATCGGATGATCTTCGACGCAGAGCACCGTGGCGTTGCGCAGGTGCTCCAGGCCGGGGGGAGGCGGCGGCGCCTCGGGTGTCGGTGCAGCCTCCGCCAGCACCGTGAAGATGAACGACGATCCCTTGCCATCCGTACTCTCAACGCGAATACCGCCGCCCATCAGAATGCTCAGCCGCTGCGAGATCGCGAGACCGAGTCCCGTGCCGCCGTATTTGCGTGTCGTGGATGAATCCACCTGGCTGAAAGCTTTGAACAGTCGGTCGCGCCGCTCGGCCGGGATACCGATTCCGCTGTCGCGGACCGCAAATTCAAGCGTCATCCGATCCGGTGGCTCGGGCGGAGGACTGAGCTGTTCCACCTCGATGACAATGCTGCCGCTCGGCGTGAATTTAACCGCGTTGTTCACGAGGTTAACAATGACCTGCCGCAGCCGGGTGATGTCTCCGAGGATCCAAGCCGGAACGTTCGGCGAGATGTGATAAACCATCTCGAGTTTCTTCGCCGAAGCCTGGAGCGCGAAAAGGTCCAGGGCCTCTTCGATACAGACCGCCAGTTCGAACGGTGTGTGCTCGAGCTCGAGTTTGCCGGATTCGATTTTGGAGAAGTCGAGAATGTCGTTGATGACCGTCAGCAGCGCTTCGCCCGAGGTGCGGATCGTGTTGATGAAGTCGAGTTGCTCGGGGTTGAGCGGCGTTTCAAGCAACAAGCTCGTCATGCCGATGACGCCGTTCATCGGCGTGCGGATCTCGTGTGACATCGAAGCCAGAAACTCGCTCTTTGCGCGCGATGCGTCGTCGGCTTCGGCCTTGGCTCGACGCAACGTTTGTTCGGTCTCCACGCGCGCGGTGATATCCGTCTCGATCGCGATAAAGTTCAGCAATTGATCGGTCTCGTCGCGAATCGGTTGGATCTCAAGGCGCAGATGGTACTTCCGGCCTGACTTCGAGTAGTTCACGACGTCAGTCGAGATGCCCTGACCTTTCGCCATGGCGGTCCGGATGCGTGCGACGATCGCGGGGTCGGTTTCCGGACCATGCATGAAATCCGCGGGCGCCTTGCCGACGACTTCCTCGAGCGAGTATTCCATTACCCGCGTGAAACTCTCATTAATCCATTCGATCGCGCCAGAGGGCGACGCGATCAGGACAGGGTTATCGGTTTTGGAAGCGACAAGTGAAAGCTTGCGAGCTTCGGCCTGACTTTCGCGGAGTGCCTGCTCGGCTTCACGACGTGCCGTGATGTCTTGGACCGTACCGATGATGCGCGTCGGCCGCCCTTCGCTGTTCACGGCAACGGTTTTCGAGCGCGTGTAGACCCAGCGCCATTCGCCGTTCCGAGCTCGCACGCGATACTCCGGTTCGATGAACGAAGCGAGGCTGGCCAATTGGGCGTCCACGCGCCGGCGGTAAACTGGCAGGTCGTCGGGGTGAACCAGGTTTTGCCAGGAGTCCACCGCGGGCGACATCCGACCGTGCTCGTATCCCAACATCGCCCACAGTCCGGGACTGTAGTAGACGTATCCGGCGGTCACGTTCCACTCGAAGATTCCAATCTGCGTCGAGTCCAGTGCGAGCCGCAGGCGTTCATCCGAGATTTTCAGACGAGCTTCGATCCGGCTGCGTTCTTCGTTTTCTGCCTGCAGGCGCTGGTTCGAAAGCTCGGCCGCCCGTTGTCCGGCGCTCGCCCGGCGGGCGAGGTGGACGCTTAAGCCGAGGAGCAGGGTGATCCCCACGCCGGCGACGAGCGCCATTTCGGGCAGGAACCGGCGATCGTTGGCGAGTTCTCCATCCGAGGGCGTGAGCCGTACGCGGAGTGAACGGTTGAATACCTTGTACGTTTTTTCCCAAGGGGCGGGGTTCTCGGCGGCGTTCAACTGAATGGCCGAGTCGTAAACCGATTCCGATCCGATCGAGATCGCGACCCGGTAATCCTGGGCGAGTTTGTGATCTGCGATGACGCGGCCAAAGAAGGCACGGTAAAGAAACTCTGCGGCCACGTAGCTGGAGGCCGTGCCATCTCGCACGATCGGTGAATAGATCACAACGCCCTGGCCGAGTGCGGCGATTGAGGTGCTCGCGGAGATCGCGGGAGCTCCCGCGAGACGTGAGGCTCCGAGCGCAGCGCGGCGCACGTCTTCGGTACGGAAATCGTAATCGATTGCGGCCAGCCGTTCGCTCGGAGGGTAGGCCCAGCTCGTGCGGAGACTGGCGGTCACGATCGCAAGTGAGACGCAGCCCAGGTTCTTCCACGACTCATCCCACTGTGCTCGTGCATCCTGATCCCAAATACTCTCTGCGTCAGCTGGTGCAGCCGCCCACTTCCGGGCGAGTCGTTCAACGGACGCCGCCTGCCGCTCAAGCTCAGTCGTGACGGCGGTCGCCAGCACATCCATGGATGTCTGCGCTCTGGCCGTCACGTACGCGCGCTCGCGCTCACGCAAGCCCAGCCAGAGCACGATGGTGAGAGTCAAGCCCCCGATGACCGCCGGCATGGGCGACCATGCAGGTGGACCGCCCTCAGTCCGGCTGGCTTCGCGCCATGCGCGCGTCAGCAGGCAGCTGCCCAAGAGAAACAGTGCCATCGCGGACGTGGCAGAGGTGCCGGTATCCGTGCCCCAGCGATAGATGGCCGGCAAATTCGCGCCGTAGGCGAGAAGGGTTGAGACCGCAGCCGCGGTGATCAGTGACCCGGTGACCGCTTCCGCGAACAGCTGAACGGGTGCGCCCCTTCGCACGGAGCCCCAGGTCAGAACGCTCGTCGAAAGAATCACGCTCGCGGCAAACATCGCCGGCATCGCTCCTCCGAATACAGCCGAGTTGGCGCCAACGACGTCGGTCAACTGCAAGTCGACGCCGGGCAGCCGCTGGGTCAACGACAGGCCTGCGATGGCGATCGGCACAACCGCAAGCCACCACATCACGGGTTTCCAGCGGAACTCGGATGCGATCACGAGCAAACCCAGGAACAGGATGCAAAGTCCCTCCGCCACGATGGAGTCGTTGGGTGGATTCGAGATCGCGATCAGCTCCAGATGTAGCCAGTGACTGGCGACAAACAGCAAACCCAGAGTCGACAGGACACTCGCGAGGGCGAGAGAAGTTCGGTCGAGCCAGGAGACCTGGGAGCGCGTCTGCGGAGATGGCATTTAGGGCTTCGCCTCAACTAATCGTCCAGCAGAACGGGGATCAATGAGTTTCCCGGAAGTCACTTCACTGATGAGGTCGGTGGGGCATCAGGGGGTTTTTCGGTCGAGGTCTTCGAAGGTGAAGTCAGTGAGCGAATAAAGTTGGTGGGTCCGATCAAAAACGCCCACTTCGGCTGTCTCAGCGGCCCGGTCAGTCTGACTTCGAGAGCAGTGGACAGAGGCAGCAGGACAACGCCCACCATGCTCCCGAGAATTGAGGTGCTTTCCTTGAACGGATAGACGCGCGCATTGAAGTCGATCTCACCGCGATCGAGAGCGTACTCGCCATGGCCTTCGATTGCGGAATTGGCGCCGGTGACATTCGCCGTAGGGAAGGTGACCTTCGCGCCTTGAACTTGGAAATTCAGTCGCGCCGTGGTAAAGCGCAGGGCGGTGAAATCCAGCAGTTCGGACAACAGA
Source organism: Opitutus sp. (assembly GCA_039930205.1). Lineage (GTDB taxonomy): Bacteria > Verrucomicrobiota > Verrucomicrobiia > Opitutales > Opitutaceae > Opitutus. Next base: position 10,558 of record JBDSPT010000487.1, read on the forward strand.
CCCAGCAATCGAACTTCACCCAACTCAGCGCCCGTGAGGACGGCATTCCCGGTGCCCTCGTAACTCAGCAGGTCGTCGAACTTCCCTTCGGCCGAGAGAGCCAGATCCATTTTTATCTGGCTCTTGCCCGGCATGAATTTGTCCCCAGCAGGAATACCCTGGCCGCTGCGCTGTGCCGCATAATCGGATACGACCGTCACGGCTTCGCTCAACAATCCCCCGTGCAGCGTCGCGTTGAAGGCGATGCGCCGTTGCTCTTCCGGTCCCCAGAGGCGGGCGCGTCCGGTGAACAGTCCGCTGGCGACTTTGGCTTCGATGCGCTCGAGGGAAAGTTTGTCGTCTTCGAGGGTGGCTTCGAATGACAGGTTTTCGGCGGGGAATTTATAAACGGAAAACTTTCCGGACGATTGGGTGGAAAGCTGCAACGACTGGTGTTCCCCCCGAGCCGAGGCGGGTCCGTCGAGCTGACCGATGGCTTTTACGTGCGGCGCGCGGGAGAACGAGAAGGGCTCGAGCATGGTCGCAATCTCCGGTCCCAGCAGGCCCGCGCCCGTGACCAGATCCACCGTGGATTCGATGTCGAAGATCATCTTCGTCCAGTCGCGGCTGTCAGGGTGAAGATGCCGCTCGAAGGTTCCGCGGACATCACCCGGCCCGCGAGTGGCGAAGAATTCCAGTGCGTCAAAGAATGTGGGCCGAATGAACATGATCGTTCGGGCGTAATCGAGCGGTGTGCCGCGAATCGTCGGCGAATCGCTTTCGCCGAAAACGAACACCGTGGTTTG
>JBDSPT010000488.1:0-5340 GCA_039930205.1 Opitutus sp.
GTCGTGGCCCGTAATAACGAGTGCACCGCAAAGCACGAACAGCAGCGCCCGATACCCCAGCCGTGCTCCACGGCCTTCCCGTCGTTCGAGAAATGCGTGAACGACGACGGCGAACACCGCGACCGTCGCGACGGTAACGCCGCCCAGGAGATGCCGGTCCACCCGCGGGCCCTCGACCGCATCCGCGCGCATGAGCAGAAATCCGCACGCCGCCGCCAACACGGCTCCGAACGCACCCGCGAACAAGACAAAACCCGAGGAGCAGCGTATCCGTCCGCGGCTGACGGTCTCGATCGCTTCCATCGCCGCCACGACCAGCAGCAACGCGATGGGGAAATGCAGCACCATCGGATGCGCGCGACCAAGCACCGCCGGGATCCACGCGACGGGCGACAACAAAGCGAGCAGCAAACACGCCGGAGAAAGCGCGGCGACAGCCAGCCAGATCGGGAGGGTCTTCGATCGAGTGGATGCGACCACCGCCGGAGCGTCGGCACTGCGCCCGCGGTCGATCATGCGACAATGTCTTCGAGGACCCGCGCTGGCTTTACGCCTGTGAGCTTCTGGTCGAGGCCCTGGAACGTGTAGTTCAGCGTGCGATGGTCAAAGCCAAGCTGCTGCAGAATCGTCGCGTGCACATCGCGGACGTCGACCGGGTTTTCGGTGATCTCATATCCCACCGGATCCGTCGCGCCGTAGCTGCCCGGTTTGATCCCGGCTCCGCCCATCCAAATCGTAAACGCTCCGGGATGATGATCGCGGCCAATAAACTCCATTTCCTGACCGTTGCGATTCTCGCGCATGGGAGTGCGGCCAAATTCTCCGCCCCACACGACCAGCGTGTCTTCGTACAATCCGCGCGCTTTCAAGTCATCGAGCAACGCGCCGATCGGCTGATCGATTTCCCTGCAGCGATCCGTGAAGCCCAGGTTAAGCGCCTCCGTGCGGCTCGCCCCATGCGAATCCCAACCCCAGTGATAGAGCTGGATGAACCGCACATCGCGTTCGGCCAGCCGGCGCGCCAGCAGGCAGTTGTTGGCAAAGCTCTCCGCGCCGGGCTTGGTGCCATACGCGGCGTGAACCCGCTCCGGTTCCTTGCTGAGATCCAGGGCGTCGCTCGCATGCAGTTGCATCCGAAACGCCATCTCATACTGCGCCACGCGCGTCAGGGTCTCGGGGTCACCCGCCTGCTCGTAGCTCTCCCGGTTGACCTCACCTATCGTATCGAGGATGTGGCGACGCAGATCGCGACTCACCCCGTCAGGGTTGGACAAGTACAGCACGGGATCACCTTTTGCGCGGCATTGGACGCCCTGGTAAACGCTCGGCAGAAATCCCGAGCCCCAGAGTGACTTGCCGCCATCGGGCGTCTTTCCGCCCGACACCAGCACAATGAACCCCGGCAGATTCTGGTTCTCCGACCCCAGACCGTACGTCACCCACGAACCAAGCGATGGGCTGCCAAATCGCGGCGCGCCGGTCTGCACGAGCAGCTGCGCCGGCGCGTGGTTGAACTGGTCCGTCCGCATCGAGCGAATGAAACAAACGTCGTCGATGTGGCGCTCGAAATGCGGCAGCCGGTCTGAGATCCACGCACCGTTGCGGCCGGCTTGGTGAAACGGAAATTGTCCGCCGAGCATCTTCGGCACCCCGCTAATGAAGGCGAAACGCTTCCCAGCCAGGAAGGACTCCGGGCAATCCTTGCCGTCGAGCTTCTGCAGGTCCGGCTTGTAGTCGAAGAGCTCCAGCTGGCTCGGCGCCCCGGCCATGTGCAGGTAAATCACACGACGCGCCTTGGCCGCAAACTGCGGGGGCAGCGCGGCGAGCGGCGACGCGGGATCGCGCGAGAAGTCGAGTTTCGGCGCTCCAAATAGTTTCCCGCCCAAGGAACCCAGGAACATCGCGCCAAGTCCCGTCGAGCAATCGCGCAGAAAGTGGCGGCGAGTCTGCGACGCGAACCGCGCCTGCGTCAGCTCGCGAAAGAGAGAAGAGTCGTCGGATGATTTCATGCGATGAGAAAACGCGGACTAGAGGCTGTTGGGGAATTCTGTCATTACGAGGAATCCCGGTCCGCGGGATGACGAAGTAATCCAGCGGGATCCCCACGGCGCGCTCCGCGCACCTCGCGATGAAAGTCATTTCCCCAACAGCTCCCAGGCCATGTGAGTTGACGTGCAGCCGCGACTGATGGGCGGACGGACGCCCTTTGTGTTGTCCTTTCCTTCTCGAACCCGGACGACACAGCGGGTGTCCTTCTGACTCCCATGTTCACTGTGACTCTGGGGCTACGAGTTACTTCAGGCCGCCGTGACGCGGACGACATCACCGAGGCATTAGAGACGGTCGCGTTGCGATTTCGTCGGTTCATTTCGTCAGGACGCAATCCAGGTTGAGAATGGCCGCGGCGACGGCGGCGTATGCGCGTTCCTCCAATACGGTCGACTCCACTGGGTACGGGAGTCCGGCTTCCTTATCCAGCAAGGGCCGGCTTTGCTGGTGGAGCGACAGGAGCGGAGCGAGTTCGCGTTCCGAAGGCTCCCGTGTCGCGGCGAGACGAAAACCGTAAACGATCTGGGCGCGAGCAGTCGACCCGCCCTCATGGCGCATGCGCCGGCCGAGCGCCGTCGCCGCTTCGACGTACACCGGATCGTTGAGCGTCACCAACGACTGCAAAGGCGTGTTGGTGGGATTGCGTCGCAAGGTGCACGATTCGCGATTGGGCGCGTCAAATGTCAGGAAACTCGGATACGGTGTCGAACGCCGCAGGTACGTGTAGATTGCGCGCCGATAGCGGTCGGGTCCGGTCGCTTCGATCCACTGATCGTTGTTGTACACGGCCGCCCAAAGCCCGTCGGGTTGCGGCGGCATCACCGGCGGTCCATGTAACTTGCGCGAGAGCAGCCCGCTCGCGGTCAACGCCTGATCCCGCACCATCTCGGCCGTCAGCCGATTGCGGGGTCCCCGCGCGAGCAGTCGATTGCGCGGATCCTTCTCCCGCGCCGCCGGCGTCATCCGCGAGCTTTGCTGGTAGGTCGAACTCAGGACAATGTCGCGCAGCAGCGCCTTCATATCCCACGCCAGCTCGCCTTGAAAACGCAGCGCCAGCCAGTCCAGCAACTCGGGATGGCTGGGCAGTTCGCCAACGCTGCCGAAATCCTCGAGCGTCTCCACAATCCCGGTACCGAACAGCTGTTCCCAGCAGCGGTTGACGGCGACGCGCGCCGTCAACGGATGGCCAGGCGCCACAAACCATTCGGCGAGCGTCAGGCGGTTGCGTGGCGCGTCGGCCGGTAACGCAGGAAATAGTTTCGGCACGTTCGGCTCGAGCGGCTCCCCTTCCTTTACGAGATAGTTGCCACGCCCAAAGACCTTGGTCTCACGCCGTTCGTTCTCCGGCAGATCTTCCATCACAGGCATCCGCACATGAGTCACGGCATTGAGCTCGCGCGTGAGCTCGGCGATCCGCTTGTCACCCACCGCAAGGTCTTCGTCGGCCGCCGCGACGCGCCATTGCGGGTCGTGACTCGCAGAGAGCCGCACCCGCCGGGCGGGTGCCGACTTCGAAGCAATCGACGCGTCATGCTTCAATCGCAGCACGAGCGACGCCCCAGCTGGCAGCGTCAGGGGCAACTCCGGCACCAGCACGATCCAACGGTTACGATCGAGCGTGGGATTGCCGGCGAAAAAATATCCCGGCGCGAGCGGCGGCGGTGGTACGGGCGCCGGCTTGGTTGGATCGACTTTCGGTTTGGCGGGCGGCGCGTCCGAATCACTGTACTGGTTGGCGGTGTCCGCAAAAAACCGCTGGATCGCCAGCGGCTGCTCGGTGCCGTCGGCCAACCCGACCGCTGCATCGATGCGCCGTACGATGAACCCGAAATCAGGTGTATGCCGGGCCCGCGCCAGATCCTCGGGGAAAACCTCCACCCGGATCGCCGTGGTTTCGGGTGGCAATTCCATCACCCTGTATTCGAAAACCGAGTTCGTATTCACCGCCCCGACGGAAATCGCCGCACCATCGCGCAGCTCGAATTTGGCCTCCGGCTTTGCGGTCGCCCGCGCAATCGCCGTACCCGACCACTGTGCAGGATCGGCCGCGAGTTCACGGCCGGCGGCGTGGCGCCGCTCACGAAGTGAGCGCAACTCGCGTTGCCAGCGGTCAACCTCGGCCCGACGGCTGGGATCTTCCGCGACGCGCAGCACCGGGTGCTCGTTGCTCAGGTCAACGTCCCTTGAATTGTTAAAGAATGCCGCGAAGCGATAGTACTCCTCGTGCCGGATCGGGTCGTACGGATGCGAGTGGCATTGCACGCAGTTGAACGTCACTCCGCTGGTGGCGAGCCAGGTGGTGGCCGTGCGATCGATCAGCGCCGCGATGCGGAACTCCTCGTCGTCCGTGCCCCCTTCGTCGTTCGACTGCGTGTTGCGGTGAAACGTGGTGGCGATGCGCTGGTCGAGCGATGCGTTGGGTATCAAGTCGCCGGCCAGCTGCTCCACGAGAAAGCGGTTGTAGGGAAGATTTCGATTCAGCGCGTCGATCACCCAGTCACGGTACGGCCACACACCGCGGCCGCCGTCATTCTCGTAACCCTTGCTGTCCGCATAACGCGCGAGATCAAGCCACACCGTGGCCCAACGCTCGCCGTACTGGGGCGATGCAAGCAGTCGATCGATGACGCGCGCATACGCGTTCGCACTCTCATCGGCCATGAACGCTGCAATCTCATCGGCCGTCGGCGGAAGGCCGGTGAGATCGAGCGACACGCGACGGAGCAACGTGGCCCGGTCGGCGGATGGTGAAGGCACGAGTCCTTCACGCTCCAACTTCGCGACGATGAAATGATCAATCGGCGTGGGAGCGGCAGCTGAATTTTTGACAGCCGGGATCGACTGCGGCTTCGGTGGAACGAAGGCCCAGTGCTCCGACCATTCAGCACCTTCCGTGATCCACTGCCGTAGCAGTGCGATCTCATGATCCCCCAGCCGGTGCCCGTGCTCCGGTTTCGGCATCCGAAACTCGTCGTCCGTCGAAGTGATCCGGGCGATCAACTCCGATTTTTCCGGCTTGCCGGGCACGATGGTGGGCCGACCCGATTCGCCGGACCGCGTCGCCTCCTCGCGATAGATAAAGGAGATACCAGCGGCCATCTTCACCCCGCCGTGGCAGGCCGTGCAGTTCTGATTGAAAATCGGGCGGATGTGCCGGTTGAAATCGACCCGATCCGGCATTGCCACCCTGGCCACGGATGCCTCGGCGGCCTTGCGGGCGCAACCAGCAAGCAGCAGCACGAGCAAAGAAGACACGAGAATGCGCAACGGGCACAGCCGGATCATGGCGCG
>JBDSPT010000489.1:0-7896 GCA_039930205.1 Opitutus sp.
ATCATGCTGGGCCCCGGACCAACATTGCGTTCGGTGGAAGGACCATGAACCCATCGTGTCGTGGCGAGGAGCGCGGCGACGCGGCCATCGATCTGAAATTTCAGCTGGATTGCCACGCCGGCAAGCCCGCTCGCAATGACAAGCTGGTAAGAGCGCTCACGTATCCAGTTTGAATTCACTGGTAAACGTCACGGCCGGGCTTCCGCCCAGGTCGGGATATTGCCAGTGTAGTCCATCCGATATGCCTGCCGACCATTGCTCACCCACATTTCTCCGTCCTTGATCCGCAAATACGGACTTTCGCAGACAGCGCCGCCAGCCCATTTGTCCCAATCGATCAGCTCGCCGCTGATGCGAGCTTTGGGTCGCAGTTCGGCCGGCTGATACTCAAGCTCGAGCGTATCGCCGGCGATTGAGCGGTATCGGGCAATCCGTCCCTCGACCGTGAGTGACCCTGCATCGAGGTGATCCCTCGCTGAGCCTTCGACCGCTTCAATGGCGAAGCCGGTGGTTTTCTCCGGGACGACCAACACACGGTAGCGCTCGAGGATTTTGGCCGGCGAACTGGGTTCAAACGCGCCCTGTTCGAACGCAGGCAGCCAGAACGCTTCCTTGTTGAACGGAGTAATCACGACTGCGACGTCGGGCGCCGTCACGATGAAGCGGGCGCCCTCCTTCCGCACGGCGGCGGCTTTTGGGACAAACAACCAGGTCGCGGCCTGCGTGCGAGCCCCGCGGACATAACTGTCCAACGTGGTTGCATCGCTCGCCACTGGAGGCGCCGCGGCATTGAGCGGGCCACTATAAGCTGCCTGCCGGCTGTAACTGCGAGGCCCGGACAGCTGATCGATGCGTGCCAGTGTTTCGGGAACAGGCTGGCCGGTTTTAGGCTGTGTGCCCGAGGTCATGAACAGGAGGGCTCCCCGCTTTTGCACCCATTGGTCGTACGGGCTGTGTCCCTCGGGGTTGAGCCAGCGCGGTTGACCTCCGCCGAAAATCAGCGAGCCGTTCGTCCCGCGTACATTCAACGTCCACGTGGTTTGCTGAGCAGAGTTGTTAACGGTATCCATCTGCACGCTACCCATGGCGAAGTGGCGGCTGCAGTAAAAGTACTCGGGCTGTCGACCGGCGGTCGTCATTCCGTAGTCGGGATGATTGAGGTACGCCTCGAATGGCAGGGCGACCTGCTTGGCCATCAGATCCACGATCAGTTGATTCGGCCGGTACTTCGAGGTCGCTTGATGAAGCGTGGTGATGACCTTTGTCGCATCGACAGGGACGGTCGTGTAGTTGACTGCACCGCCGGCCCAAACCCAGAGGTGCCGCTCCATCTCGGCGAAGGAATCCCCCTCCACCCATCCCCGGCGTTGCGGTCCCGTATGCACCCCGTTGAAAAGTTTAAGACCGTAAGTGGCGAGCAGGCCGTCGAGCGCAGCCCGCGCCATCGCCCGGGTTTCGGGCTTCGGGGAGAAGTCGTACACGTTCGAGAACGCGCGAAACGAATAGGGATAGTACGTCGACGAATCATACTCACCGTTCCCGATGGTGAAGAGCTGGTGAACATAGGTCGTCAGGACGTGATTCGTATCGGCCTCGGCCTGAGCCAGGCTGAAACCCGAGATCATGGATCCTGCAGGAAAAGTCTGCGCGTACAGCAAACCCGAACTGCGCCACATCGTTTTGTGGTTTTCGGTTCCTCCGCCGCCGAGGTGTTCGCCTACGAGTCCGACTAAAGTTTCGGTGTGCTCCAAAGGTTGATACTCGCTCACCGCACCTTCGACCGAGCGTGGAGCTTCCTCGTACGAACCGACGAAGTTCAGGAAGTCGCGATGCCATTGAGGCGGCATGGCGGAACCGACCAGGCCGAGGAACCGCACCCAATTCACACAGGCGAAGTGATACTGTTGTCGCAGATTGCCGGGTATCGAAAGGTAACCCCGTGCAGCCGCATCGTTCGGATCCAGCACCAATGCGGCGGTCGCCGGTGGGAGTGATTGTTTGAGCGGATCGCCGCCAAACGCCACGATGCGGCCCTCGGCATCACGCTTTTTCGGACCGAAATAACCCGTGTCGCCCTGGACGTAACGCCGCCCCGTGAAAGGCGAGGAGATTTCCTCGCCGGCCAACGCCCACGTGAATACGGGACGCCCCGTGTCGGGACACGTTGATCGGGCCATGACGCGGCTCAGATAATCGGTGGCGGCGATCCGTGACACCATGCCCCGGATACGTTGCTGGTACCCGATCTCGTCAGCGTAAGGCGGCGGCAGCCACTCAGCCGCGTGAGCCGTGGCAATCAGCAAGATTGCCGCAAGGAAGGTGAAGGACATTCGCGTCATGGGCTCAGCCGGATCGATGCAATTGGAAGTAGCCACCGTCGTGAGACGGTGGACCGGAGGTGAGGTGCGCCGTCATTCGTCTCACGACGGATGCGACAGGTTTTCCGGAATTCGACCGCATCGCTACGGCCAAGTCTATCTGACAGCGCGAATCCAACGGGCGCCATTCGCCGGGATCGGGATGGGGCCACCGAGTTCCACGTCGCCGCCCCACACGGCGTCGGTCGCGGATTTGTAGCCGAAGCCCTCGCAATGCAGCTGCGCGTCCCGCGCGACGGGCTGATCGTTGACGATGAAATAGTGGTCTGCGGCCGGAGTAGCGAGACGGTAGACGATCGCGCCCTCGGCGGTGTAAGAGGGCTTGATTTCACCGAGTGCATACCGGACCAAGCTCCGTTCCATCCAGGCGTGTCCGGGCTTCCAGCAATTCAGCGATGCGGCGTAGGCGACGACCACGGCGGTACCTTGACCCACCTTGTGTTCGGTCACGGCCGGGCGGCCATCGGAGAACGTCTCCAGCACGCGGGCTCCCGTGGGCTGCAGCTCCATGATGAAGCCGTCCACATTTTCCTTGCCCACGGACCACTGCGTGTGATTGGCGCGCGAATACTGAAAGTCGCCGATGCGACACCCGAAAAGTTGCTCAAACGCGCTGCCATCGCTGGTGGGAAGCAAGCGTCCATCATAACCGTACCATGCTCCGGGCGCATCCAGGATGACCCGACCGCCGCGTTCCACGTACTGACGTAACAGGACCAGAACCTCGGCGTCGATGGCCAGCTGCGCCGGCAGCAAGATTGCCCGATACCGGTCGGCCAGTCCGGCGCGCAAATTCCGCGCGGTGACATGCTCCCAGGGTATGTTCGCATTGATCAGGGCGCGTGACGCGCCGATCCGCGCGCGGACCGGCATCTGCTTGTACATGTCCCGCCCGCTGATCCCGACGGCGGCCCAGAACGCATCGCTTTCCCAATCCTGAAAGACGCCGACTAACGGTTCCTTGTGCGCGGTCCAGAGTTCATCGCGGAGACGCTGAGTCGCCTGCCCGATCTTTCCGGCGGCGATCGTCCGGGCATTGGGCCTCATATTCCGGTCGAGCAGTGCATACTCGCCTGCTTCCCAGCCAAACGCGCGCGCATTCCAACACCAGAGGCCGAAGCCTTTGAAGCCGGCGGCAACCCACGTGAGCATCAGCTGTTGAATCGTATTTTCATCGACGGTGAAGCCGGCCACCTGATCGCGCACTTCAGGCACGAAGGGCGCCTTCCCGCCACTGAGCTGTTGCGGACCTCCCGTGGATTCCCACGTGGCTGCCCAGCCGCCCTTGAACCAGTCGACCGCCAGCGCGGATTGCATATAGGACGGGCGCGCAAATTCGAAATCCGCTTCCTCGTAGTGCCAGCCTGGATGCATGGAAGGGTAAAACGAACCCGCGGCGGCCATCAGAGACGCGATGCCTTCCATGTCCGTCGACCTCGCCGCGAACGGCAGGAACAGGCTCATCTCGCCCCCGCGCCGTTCCGGAATCAGCGGATTGTGCGCCTCCCGGTTTACGAAAGACTTCTTCAACATCGCGAGGTGGGCGTCCGCGCGGAAGCGATAAACATCCACAATGCGCCGGTACTCCTGCCTTTCGCTGTTCACCAGCTCCAGCACGTTCTGCTGAACATCTGACCAGTTCGCCCATTCCTGACGTCGGCGAATCAACGCGTATTGGAAGTTCCAAGCCTGTTTGAGCGTGTCCACCTCCGTGTAGCGGTGGTGCAGCCACTCCGTGAACAACTCGACCGATTCGGGGGAAATGCCGTACTGCTCACGCTTGAGGGTTCCCGGCAGGCCATCGGTCTCATCGGTGCCGGTTCGGCGGGAATACGGTTCGGGATGGTCGACGCGTGCGCGCAACAGGCTTTCCTGGCGCGCCCGCCAGACAGGATTGGTCCGCAGGGATGCCGGCGAAAGATCTGCCGGGAGGTCCAATGATTTCAGCAGTTCGGGGCTCGGTAGCTCGCCGCTGGCATCGTCGTACCACCATGGGTTGATTCCTTCGTCCAAGGCTGCGTGATACACCTCGCGCGCGTCCTGACCCGGCACAAGTTCCAGTTGCTTGAGGCACGTAAAGCCCAGTTCCTTCATCAGACGGAAGTGACTGCGCATGTCGGCGAGCGTCATGCCGGGCCGTTGAATGAACACGACCCCGACCGGCCAGGGGCGCAAGGCCCGCAGGCGCTCCTGCATCGGCGAGTCGTTCAGGGTGTCGTAGAGCTGATGCAGATACGGGTCAGCCGCAGGCCCGTTCGAAGTTGACGGCGGCTGGGCGGGCGCGGCGCTGACGGGGGCAGCCAGCAAGGCAGCGCAGAGTAAGGGGTACAGATTCATGCGATTAAGGTGAAAGCGTTTCGCCGGGCGGCAGAGAGGGCAGCGGGAGGCGGGATCGAGGGTGTGGATGGGTCCGCTGTTTGGGTGGGACGCATGCGACATGAGCGCCGGCCGTTTCAGGGAACCGCCGGCGGCGTCGGTCCGCCCTCAGTCGCCAGCGCAACGGTGGTAACCGTCCCGCCAATCTGCAGATCGACCTCGAGCCGGTTCAGCTCGCACCGGATTGCTTTCGTCGCCGTGAAGCCGGCCGGGATCGGCAGGAGGAAGCACCGGTAGGTTTTGGTGACGCTCGCGTTGGCATCAACAAACAGGGCGTTGGTGCGACCGTGAAACGTGGTCGTGATCCGCGTGGCGGGCGCAAATGTGTCGCCCAGACCCGTTGTGCCAAATTCGATACCCCTGGCCCACGGTTTTGCGTCTTTGATCCCATGCCAGACGTGGAGCCATGGATACTCGGCGGTGGACCAGACATAGCCGAGGAGGAGCCCGCGGGTGGGTGATGCGACCGTGGCCCAGCCCCACTCGCCATCGATCACATGGGTGCTCACGTAGCTGGTCGAACCGTCGGTGCTCGTGAGGTCGACCGGTGCATGGCTGGCATCGAGAAATCCCTTTGGCCACCGGTACTCGTGCTCGTTCAGCGAGGCGGCAATGAGCGCCTGGTTAAAGCCCGCGCCAGCATTCGAGTTTACGATGGTTTGGGTATCGAGGAAGTCGCCACCGGTCGTTGCGTGCTGTACGAGGGCCGTGAAGCGACCGACGGGGAGGAGATTCGTCAGCGTCTCCTGAACCGTGAGCACGGCAGAGCCTGCACTGAGCCACGCTTTTCGCTCGATCCGCCACCGCTCGATTTTGCCGGCGACTTCCATTTGCAGCATGCGGCCATCATCCGAAGGCGAGACCGACCAGACGCTGTTCGCCGGTTCTCCGTTGTGTGGAATCCCCGCCGCTTGCTCTCCAGCGGTCGGTCTTCCCCATCGACCCACACAAAGGAAGTGTCCCTGAAACGGCGCACCTGCGCGGTTGTTCGTTGGCATCTCTGCGGGCGAGAGCTTCCAGGCGAGCGGATTCTCGGGTCGAGCGCGAAGCGTGAACTGCACCAGCGCGCCGCCCGCTTCCGCAAAACGGACCTCGGCGACATCGTTCTGCAAGGTGACGAAGGAGTCAGCGACCGGCGGCGGCAGTTCCGCTGCGCAAGCGGTGACTGACGCGGTCAACGTCGTCGCGACCATGAGTGCGCAAGACAAGAAAAAGTAGGGCATGGGATGATGGATCGCGTCAGCCTCAACTCAGCCGGATCGTTGTAATCGAAGGTAACCACCGTCGTGATACGGTGGACGGGAAGTGAGGTGAGCTGGTCATCCGTCTTACGCCAGATGCTACAGGTTTTCCGGAATTTGACTGCATCGCTCCGGGCACGTTGCGTGGAGCTTGCGACGAACGTGAGCAGTGGTGAGTGAACATCTGGTTAAACGGGGTGGGCGCGACCGGCATGGCGTCAGGATCAATCCTCCCACACCGCGACGTCGCCTGGTTTGAGTTCGCGGGTTCCGATTCGCAGTTTGGAGGTCCTGGAAATCGGCAGGGTGTAAGGCTGAGACGAATAGTTCACCGCGACCGCCAAACCATCGCGCCATTCGACAAACACGTACGGCGGTAGATCGAGAATCCTGGCTCCAGCCTGCTGATACACCGTCCTGAGCAACTGATGCTCCAACTCTCCCGCCGAGGTCCAGACACCAATGTAGGTCACGGTCCCTTTTCCGAGGGTGCGTTTCACGGCCGCGGAAGTACCCGCATAGAATTGATCGGCGTAGTCCGCGAGGCTCTCGGTTCCGGTGGCGGGCTGAAGGAGTTCAGCCCACGCATTCCAAACGTAGCTTTGCCCCGCCGCTTTCACGGTGGCTTTTGCGCTGGGAGGCAGTTGATCATTGTCCTGAACCTTGGCGCCAATGAGGTCCCAGATCGGCTGCTGCAGCAGAGTGGGATGAAAGTGCCCGCGATTGTCTTTCTGCGCGGTGCGGCAGGTCAGGATCAAGTGGCCGCCGTTGGTCACGTACTCACGCCATCTCGCTACGACCGCGTCGTCCGTCATGCTGTAGGCCGGAGCGACGACAAACGGCCAGGTTTGCGGATCGAGCGGCTCCTGTTCCGAGATGAAGGTGACGGCTGCGCCCATCCGCTTCAATGCGCCGTAATACGTGTAGTAGTGCTGCCACGTGTCCCACGATTTCGTATGGGGGCTTGATTGCATCTCCCATAGGTTGTCCTGTTTCCACAAGAACGCCGTACGACGTGAGGCAACATCGACCGACGACTGACCGCCGGAGGGGAGATCTTTTTCGAGCGCACGCAGCTCGGCGATCGTCCGTACGTATTCCTCGCCACCGCGGGACACGGTCACGCCGTCCGTCTCCAAAATTCCCTTATGCGTCTGCTCACTGCCGAAGCGCGGCTGGCGGAATCGATAGGTGCAGATAAACCGGTCGCGGAGTCCGAAGCTGTGCCACATCCACATGCGCACCGCCCCCGGGAGAGGCTGGGCATTGTAGGCCCCCCAGTTGATCTGGCCGGGTTGGAGTTCCATGATCCCCGTCTCGCCCTGGATCGAGCGCGCCAACTCCGTCGAGAAGGCGAGTTCGAGCCCACTGCCGAGTCGCGCGGCCAGGTCTCCTTCCGCCTGATTCAGAAACGTACTGAGGAGGTACATGGTGTGCGACGCGAAATCGAGGTCGCCTCGATTGCGAAACAGATCCACGGGCGCCAGAAATTTATAATAGGCGAAATTCGTTGTGATCCACTGCGTCGCAGCAACGTGCTGGCGAAGCAGCCCGGCTTGGAACCGGACTGATTCTGCGAGCGCGTCGGCGGTGTACCGGCGGAAATCCAGGAGGGCGTGAGGGTTCGTCGACGATTCCTTCTCGTTGGGAATTCGAACCTCGTCCCACGAGCCATGGCGGCTGCTCCAGAAGGCATTACCCCAATCTGTATTCAGGCGACCGATATCGTTGCGGTATTTTCGGCGCAACCACGCACGGAAGTCGCTCTGCGAAAAGTCCGAGTAGTCGTAGACCGTTCCGACATGAGGTTCGTTGTCGATCTGCCAGCCCCAGACCTTCGCCTCGTGGCCATACCGCCTGGCCATCTCTGCTACGATCCGGGCGATATACCTGCGATAAGT
>JBDSPT010000490.1:0-15081 GCA_039930205.1 Opitutus sp.
ATAGATCCGCGTGCTGACGCGGTTCGCCGCATTTTGTCTAGTAAGTGGTGCCGACGCTAGATCTCGGACGGTACCGACCCGTGCATCATATCGTCCAGCTTTCTCAGCACGTGGTCCATGGAGGTGGTCGGCCGTATTTGCTAAGCTCGTAGCGAATCCCGCTTTCAGGTCTGCGGTGCGGCGCTTTGTTTTAGGTTGCGGCAATGATTAGTAAACGCACGTGCGACCAGTCGGCAGTTCCTCACCCATTGTATGTCTTTTGAACCCGTCGTCGTACGGCGCGAGCCAGTCGTGTTGCCCACTTACGAGCCGCTTCCGCCTGATCGTAATCCGATGTTTTTGGAGAAGCGCGTGTACCAAGGCAGCAGTGGCAAGGTTTACCCACTGCCGTTCTACAATCGGATCGCGGAGGCCAGGGTGGATCGAAGCTGGGACGCAGTGCACGTCGAGAATGCCTACATCCGCGTGATGATCCTTCCCGAACTCGGCGGGCGTATCCATATAGGTCAGGACAAGACGAACGGCTATGATTTTTTCTATCGGCAGAATGTGATTAAGCCAGCGCTGGTCGGGCTTGCGGGTCCGTGGGCGTCGGGCGGCGTGGAGTTCAACTGGCCCCAGCATCATCGGCCGGCGACGTTCATGCCGGTTGAGGTGGAGATCGAGGCGCACCCGGATGGCAGCAAAACCGTCTGGCTCAGCGATCACGATCCGATGGAGCGGATGAAAGGCATGCATGGCGTGTGCCTGCACCCCGATCGCGCGCTTATCGAACTGAAGGTGCGGGCGTACAACCGTACGCCGCTCCTGCAGACCTTCCTCTGGTGGGCCAATGTCGCGACCCATGTTCACGAAGCCTATCAATCGATTTTCCCTCCGGATGTCACAGTCGTGGCCGATCACGCGAAACGCGCGATGACCCGGTTTCCGTTATGCGAAGATCACTACTACGGGGTGAACTACGCCGAACGCGCCAAGGCAGGAACGCCACCCGAGCAACAGCCGCGCCGTTTCCGTCCACCGCATCTCCTCAAGTCCGGAGAATTGAACGGCATTCCTGCGTACGCGGCGAACGACTTGTCGTGGTACGCGAACATTCCCGTGCCGACGTCGTACATGTGCCTTGGCTCGCAACAGGATTTCTCGGGGGGTTACGATCATTTCAAACGGGCAGGACTGGTGCAGATCGCGAATCACCACATCGCACCGGGCAAAAAGCAATGGACGTGGGGGAATCAGGAATTTGGTTACGCCTGGGATCGCAACTTGACGGACACTGATGGCCCGTATGTGGAGTTGATGCTCGGCGTCTATACGGACAACCAGCCGGATTTTTCCTTCCTCCAGCCCGGAGAGACGAAGTCATGGAGCGTGTATTGGTATCCTGTGAAAGAGATCGGGCCACCCCAGGCCGCGAACGTCGACGCAGCCGTGTCGCTGCGCTTCGAGAAACGTTTGGCGTCAGTCGGGGTTGCGGTGACCACATCGATCCCTGCTGCGCGCATCGAACTACGGCGGGGCGCAACTGTGCTGAGATCGTGGACGCGCGACCTGGTCCCGGGTGTGTCGTTCCTCGAATCCCATCTCTTGCCCCCGAGGATTCCTCCGACCGATGTGACGCTTCGCGTGTCACGCGAGGGTGACCGGGAGGTCGTGAGTTTCAGGATGGCGCGGCCGGAGAAGAATTCGCTGCCAGCGCCGGCGACCGAACCGGTTGCGCCCCGCGATGTTCCGAGCACGGATGAACTCAACGTTATTGCGCTGCACCTTGCCCAATACCGGCACGCGACGCGTAGTCCGGTCCCGTACTGGGAGGAAATTCTGCGACGCGACGCCGGTGATGCGAGGGCGAACAATGGGCTCGGGCTCTGGTGTCTTCGGCGCGGAGAGTTTCCGCGTGCAGAAGCTTTTTTTCGCGCCGCGATCCACCGACTCACGTCGAGGAATGCGAACCCGTACGACGGCGAGCCGTACTACAATCTTGGAGTCGCACTGAGTTACCAGGATCGTTTCGACGATGCCTACGGAGCCTTCTACAAAGCGACGTGGAACCAGTCATGGCAGGCGGCGGGTTTCCATGCGCTGGCGGAAATAGATTGCCGGAGATCGAGTTGGGCGGTCGCGCTCGATCACCTTGATCGTTCGCTCCGTCTCAACACGGACAACCTGCGCGCGCGAAATCTTCGGGTCTTGACGCTGCGTCAACTGGGCCGAAGCGAAGAGGCGGATCATCAGTTGCGGGACACGCTCGCGCTGGATCCATTGGATGCGTGGGCACGCTGGTTGAGAGACGGCCACGCCACGTGCGACACACAGACCCGCCTGGATATGGCATTGGACTATGCTCGTGCAGGTTTGTACCGAGGTGCACTTGAGGTGCTGTCGAACGCGCGGCCCGAGCCGATCTCAGGAACGGAGCCGTTGATCTGGTACTACCGGGCGTTTTTCTCCGAAAAAATGGGCGCCGCCAAGCCGGCGACCGACGCGAGACGCAGGGCTCCGGCAGCGCCGGTGGACTATTGTTTCCCCGCACGGCTCGAGGAGATCGCGATCCTGCAATCGGCCATCGCGCGCAATCCGCGTGATGCGCGAGCACCGTACTATCTCGGCAATCTTTACTACGACAGGCGCCGCCAGGCTGAGGCGATTCCGTTGTGGGAAAAGAGCGCACGGTTGGACGGCAGTTTTTCGATCGTCTGGAGAAATCTCGGTATCGCCTTCTTCAATATCCGAAAGTCGAAAATCAAGGCGGTCACGGCATACGAGCGGGCTTTGCGCGCCGATCCGACCGATGCACGGTTGTTCTACGAGCGCGATCAGCTCTGGAAACGCCTTGGCCAACCTGCCGGCAAGCGACTCCGCGAGTTCGACCATCACGAGTCGCTGGTCCGGCAGCGCGACGATGCCGTCCTCGAATGGTGCAGCCTGCTCAACCAGGCAGGCGAGCCGGAGCGTGCACTCGCCGTGATCGAATCGCGCCGCTTTCAACCTTGGGAAGGCGGCGAGGGAATGGCGCTCGGCCAGTATGTGCGAGCCCACCTGCAACTTGGACGCGCGGCTCTCGGCTCCGGTCGAGGCGAAGTGGCGCTGGCTCATTTCAACGCCGCGCTGGAACCGGCAGCGAATCTCGGTGAAGCGCGTCATCTGTTGGCCAACTCCAGCAACATCACATTTTGGCTCGGCGAGGCAAACGCCGCGATGGGTGAAGCAGGACCGGCGATCGAGTGGTGGCGGAAGGCAGCCGCCGCCCGGGGAGATTTTACGGAGATGAGCGTGCGGTCGTATTCGGAGATGTCGTACTACAGTGGACTCTCGTTGCAGCGCCTTGGGCGAAAAGCGGACGCCCGGGCTCTGTTTCGAGCGATCGCGAGGTACGCCGACGAACTCGCCGGGCAGGCGGCGAAGATCGATTACTTCGCGACCTCGCTGCCCACCATGCTGCTGTTCGACGACGACTTGACCCACCGGCAACACACCCTGGCGCAGTTCTTACGTGCGCAGGCGGAACTTGGACTCGGAAGGGTGTCAACCGCGCGGCGCCGGTTGCTCGCGGTCTTGCAGCGGGAACCGAGTCACGCGGGCGCCTCGGACCTGCTGGCCGAGCTGACGACCTAGTTGCGGCGTCGGCTCGGTTGAGCCCCAGTCGGATCAATGCGATCGAAAGTAACCACCGTCGTGAGACGGTGGAAGCGCGGTGGTCATCGGTCTCACGACCGATGCTACGAGGATTCCGATCTCGACGGCGTCGATACGGCTTAGAGCTCCAATACGACGACGGAATGCGCCGGGAGGTTCACGGTCAGTGAATCGCCGTTCAGCTGCACATCGCTGAAGGTTTTTGGTTCGACCGCGTTCGGCGCCGTGAAGGTGTTGTGGGTCGTAATCGCCGGTGCCGTGAGAACGCGTCCCGTGACGGTGCCGGCTTTTAGGCCGACCAATTTAGCGGACACGGAGATCGCTTTCTGCGCGTCGGTGTTCACGAACGACACGTGAACCTTCCCGGCGGAATCGCGAGAGGCCGAGGCGCTGACCGCGGGAATGGCTTCGGCTCCGCGGGCGTAGTCAGGCGTCGTGAGTTCCAGCGGAAGGCTCGTGGCGCCTTGGTGGACCTTGAACATCTCGAACACGTGGTAGGTCGGCGTCAGCACCATCTTGGGTCCGTCGGTGAGGATGACCGCCTGGAGGACGTTGATCATCTGGGCGATGTTGGCCATGTGGATACGATCGGCGTGGCGCTGGAAGATGTGCAGGTTCAGTCCCGCGACCAACGCGTCGCGCAGGGTGTTCTGCTGCTCGATGAAACCTGGATTCGTGCCGGGGGTGTGATCGTACCAAGTGCCCCATTCGTCGACAATCATGCCGACTCGCTTCTCGGCGTCGTAGCGATCCATGATCGCGGCGTGCTTGGTGATGAAGCCGTCGATCTGGAGCGTACGGCGCAGCGTTGTGAAGTACTCGTCTTCGCCGAATTCCGTCGCAGATCCCTTCTTTTTCCAATTCCCCGTGGGCAACGTGTAGTAGTGGAGTGAAAGTCCGTCCATCTGTTTGACGGCATTCTTCATCAACACTTCGGTCCAGTTGTAGTCCGAGTCGCTGGAGCCGCAGGCGATCCGGTAAATCTTCTGCTCGGCGCTGTAGTTTTTAACGAACGTGTTGTAGCGCCGGAATTCGTTGGCGTAGTACTCGGGCGTCATTGAGCCACCGCAGCCCCAGCTCTCATTGCCGACACCGAAGTATTTCACGCGCCAGGGATGTTCCCGTCCGTTCGCGCGGCGGAGATTGGCAATCGGGGAGTTGGCGTCCGAAGTAAGGTACTCAACCCATTCCATCATTTCTTGCACGGTGCCGCTGCCGACGTTCCCGCTGATGTAGGCCTCGCAGCCCAGGAGCTCGACGAGGTCCATGAACTCGTGGGTGCCGAAGTGATTGTTTTCAACGACGCCACCCCAATGCGTATTGATCATGGCAGGACGTTTTTCGCGCTCGCCGATCCCATCTCGCCAGTGGTACTCGTCAGCGAAGCAGCCGCCCGGCCAGCGAAGGACAGGAATTCGCATGGCCTTCAACGCGCCAAGGACATCGTTGCGAATCCCCCGGGTGTTGGGAATCGGTGAATCAGGACCGACCCAGATGCCGCCGTAGATGCACCGACCCAGATGTTCGGCGAAATGTCCGTAGAGTTCGCGGGGAATGATGGGACCGGGCTGATCGGCATGGATTACAGCAGACGCAGTGGCACCGGCTGATTCGGCACGAGCGAATGCCGTGAACAGCAAGAGGAGAGTAGCGGCAAGAAGACGAGAGTGCATGGCGGGTGGGGAGTGAGAGGACTAAGAGCGGACAACTCAGATTTCTGCGCGTCAGTCACGAAGTCTGCTCATCCGTGGTTCTCTATTTAGAACAGCGCGGGGGCGATGTCACGTTGCACGATCACGAGTTTTACGATGGTCGGTTCGCCGTTTGCTGAGCGCGCGCGAGCGCGCTGCCTACACGACGGAAAAACGTTAGAGGGCAACCACGAGGGGAGCGGCCGTCGCGGCGACGGTTGAGCGATGCCAGTGCACGTTCACCGCGTGGGTGGATCCGCCCGCGGCGCTTAGCTGGAGACCGCCGGCCGAGGCGGGAACGCGAACGACGATCGAAGCGATCCCTGCTTCCGCGGAGACGATCGATTCGCCGACGATCTCTGCCGCACCTTGGATCGTGAACGTCACGGGTGTCGTCGCGTCGATGCACAGGGTTCCTGCGTGGTCGCGCCAGCGCGCATGCGCGAAGAGTAGATCGGACTCACCAGGAAGAGATGGGATCCCCGCGTCATCGATTAGTACTTCGAGCTGAGTGGGCGGGTCAGGCGTGGTGACAACGTGCCGTGCGCGAATTTTTCGCTGGATGTAGCCTATCGCCTCGAGGGTGCCTGGTTGAAACGTGGGCACGTCGAAGAAAAACGGGGGGTGCGGAAGGTTCTGCGTCAGCGCCGTCTGTGCGGGGCGTTGTCGGCCGATGACTTGGCCGTTTAGCATCAGCTCAACTTCCTGGCAGTTGCTGAACACCGGAATCCGCAGGTTCGATACGGTGGTCCAATGCGTCGCAACAAAGACCATCGCGCCGCCGGACCAGCCGCGGCCGGTTTCCTCCGGATCACGCTGGCTGCGATAGAAGTGATACGAAAACTTCGGTAGTCGGAAAATGTCCATCACACCGACCGCGGCGCGGACCGGATCATAGCCGCGCGCGTAGTCGAACATCGCCCATTGACTGTCGAGCGCGGCCGGTGACCCAAGCGTGTCGTTCAACGCCATCATGTGATTGAACGCCTGTTGACGCAGGCCGCGCTCACCGTCGGATCGGAATTGCCGCGAGGTGCTCCAGCGATCGTACACCCCTGCGCCGGTCTTCTGATCGAATCCATCGTTCTTCGCGTAGAACTCCCAGTCGCCGTATTCGGCGATGACCAGCGCCTTGTCCTTGTTGAGCCAGCGGTGGATCTCGCCGTGTTGCCGGGAGTGGGAGAATACATCATAGCGGTCAATCCAGCCGCAGGTGAACATTTGGTCGCCGGGATACTCTTCGTGTCCGATGCGCTGCAGGCCTAAGATGAATTCCTCATCCATTGCCGATTCGTTCAGCGAGAGCTCCCAGAGAACGATGCTTGGATGATTGCGATCGCGGCGGATTAGCCGCCGAGCGGCATCGCAGCAGCTCGCGCGAAAACGGGGACCGCCGACGTACTGCCAGCCTGGGATGCAATTCATCACGATGATCCCCAGTTCGTCGCAGGCATCGAGGAACTCCGACGACTGCGGGTAGTGCGAGAGTCGAACGTAGTCGAAACCCGCCTCTTTAATTCGGCGGGCATCGCGGTACTGCGCGACGCGTGGGGCCGCGTAACCGACTCGGGGATACTCCTGGTGGCGGTTGGTGCCGCGCAGGCGCTTCCGCTGCCCGTTGATCACAAATCCTCCTGAGCGCGAAAATTGGATTCGTCGCACCCCGAACGGCTGTTGGAGCGAATCAAGCACCTCACCGCTCTCGTCGAGTACGCGCGTTGTCACTTGGTAGAGTGACGGAGCCTGTGGACTCCAAAGGCACGGGCGATCCAACGTCAGAGCTTGCCCGATGTGCAGCGCTGAATGAGCGGGGATCTGAAATGAATCCGACACGAGCGAAACAACTGGGCTCGCCTCGTGGCGGAACGTCGTTTCAACCCGAATGTTTTTTCCGCTGGATCCGGTGTTACGCACGTGACTGCGTGCCGCAACCAGCGCGCTTGCAGCCGATGCCTCGAGCGTGCGCAGGAACACGCCACCGCCGGCGACCTCGCTCGTCGTCGCAGCGTCTGTGAGGTGGACCACGGGGGCCACACGCAGTTCGACATTTCGATACAGACCGCCGTACCAACAAAAATCCAATTCGTCGGAGGGCTTGCCCGGTGGAACGTCGGGGTTGTCACGATTGTCGAGTCGCAACGTGAGCACAACCGAGCGGCATTCTTTGAGGTGCGGCGTGAGGTCGGCTTCGAACGGCAGGTACCCGCCCTCATTCCGTGCGACGGGTTGGTCACCCACGAAGACATGCGCGGTGTGCATCGCCGCGCCCACGTAAAGCGTGCACGTTTCGCCCGGCGCGAGTTGCGGGACTTCGACCGTGCGTCGGTACTCGCACTCGCCGAACCAATGCTCCTGGCCGTTCAAATCTGAAACGAAGGGCGAATGCGGCAGGGCGAC
Source organism: Opitutus sp. (assembly GCA_039930205.1). Taxonomy (GTDB): domain Bacteria; phylum Verrucomicrobiota; class Verrucomicrobiia; order Opitutales; family Opitutaceae; genus Opitutus. The sequence goes on from JBDSPT010000490.1 coordinate 7,725, forward strand.
CAACGTCCATTCGGTCGCCAAGTTGGGGCCTAATCGACGAAATTCCCATCCTTGGTCCAGTTCCAACACCTGTCTCATCGCCCAAGAGGTTGGGTGTGGAAGTGCCAAAAAAGATAAAAGAGTTTCATCGGCTGGGCAGTCGGAAAGTCGTTCGCTTACGGGGGCGCGCTTCAACCGACGGAGTCGCGCTCGATGAGCCGAACAGGCATCATCGTGTGTCGGTTCGCGACGCGCGCGCCCGACGTCAATTGATCGAGCATGGCGGCGGCTTGATCGGCCATGTCGCGGAGTGGTTCCTCGATCGTGGTGAGCGGAGGATTCTGCAGCGCGGATATTCCCTCGTTTTCGCCACCAATGATCGAGATCTCCTGTGGGACTTTGACGCCCATCACGTAAGTCAGGATATGCAGGCACTCCATTGCCTGATAGCTCGTGCCCGGAACATAGATACAATCCGCACCCGCGCGCACGATCCGGGTGATGGCAGAAAGGTGGTTTGTGGAAGGGCCGATGAAAACGTGGAGTCGCTCGTCAGCCGGCACGTTCGCATCGGCGAGCGCTTTCCGGAAACCTTTCAGACGTTCCACGAAAGGTGCGTTGTTGTGCGATGCCAGGAACCCGAGCCGTCGTTTGCCGCGAGCCAGGAAATGCTGAGCCGCGACGACACCGGAGTTATAGTGGTCGGAGCAAACGGCGTACTCCCGCGGGGCGACGTCGAACTTGTCCATGTAGACGACGTGCATCCGCGTTTCCAATTCGGCGAGCAGTGCCTGCAGCTGCTTGTCGAACGTGACGGCGATCAAACCGTCGAGAAACAGACCGGGCAGTTGCTCGAATGGGTTGGAGGGAAGCACCACGCCGATATTGCGGCGGGAAAGCGCGAACGAGAGGTGAGCCGTCATCGTCGCGGCGTAACCCTCGATCCGGTCGTGGAACGTGGGTTCGGACAGGATCGCGACCTGGCGGAATCTAACGGAAACCTGAGGTTTGAGATTGAGGGCGTTGGCCGCGCGCAGGACGCGTTCGCGCGTCTCCGGTTTGACCTTGTCGCGGTTGTTCAGGACGCGACTGACCGTTCCGGGTGAAACTTCCGCAATGCGTGCGAGATCGTAGATGGTCGGCTTTTTGGCCGGGCGAGCCGGAGAGTCGGAGCGTGGCACGTCGCCGACGGTGCCAGTGGGCGCACCCGTCCGCGACTCCTTTTTGGTTTTATGCGGCTGTACCATGTGTGTGATCTTCCGTGGTCGTGGTCTATTGCGCGGTGCGGCCGCGGCGTGCCTCAAGTTGATCTCGGATCTCGTAGGCTCGCGCTTTGCTCAACGGATAGAAGGAGAGAAAGACCAGGGCAATGATCGCCCAGACAACCGTGGACACGGAAAGCATGAGACGCATGCCGAGGAGAGTATCAGCGGATTGAGCACCGCCGAGCGAAGCCTTGAAACCGACCACGTTGAGGGCAACTCCAGCACCGAAGAACGCCAGCGCATAACCGGTTTTCTGAATCCAGGAGAAGAGCGAGCCCAACATGCCTTCACGCCTCAATCCGTGCCGCAGTTCGTCGTCGTCGCAGACGTCGGCGAGCATCGAAGGAGTGAGCACGCTGAGAGCGGTCCACACTGGACCGCAGAGGATGGGGTCGAGCAGGATTTTCCAGGGATTGCCCGGCGTGTAGATGAACCATTTGGCGAAACCTCCGGCGAGTACCATGCCGAAAATGATACTGAGCGTTGTGCGTTTACCGTAGCGATTGGCGAGCCAGTTGACGGGGTAAATCATCCCGATACCGAGCACGGCGTAACCGGTGGAGAGGATGCCTTTCCACTTGGATCCTTCCATGATGTCGCCGGCGTTCATGTAGTAAACCAGCAGGTAATAATCGATGTTGCTCGCAAGCATGCCAGCGAGGACCTGGCAAACGGTCAGACCCGTAAGGACAATGAAGGCACGGTTGCTGAAGCAGGCCTTTACGGCGGGAACGAGGTGGACTTTTTCCTGGTGCGAGGCGCGACGGAACTGCCGCTCTTTCACGAACAAGCCGGGGATGATGCCGATCAGTCCCATCACGCAGATGCCGATCGTCCAGCCGATGGTGCGAATGCCGTGCATCACGGACCCGAATACGGCGAGGTTGGCCGCCCAAAAAACCCAGCTGTAAGTGAGCTCACCCATTTTCCAGAAGAAGCCGCCAAATGCCGACACCCGCGTTCGCTCCTGGTAGTCAGCCGTCATCTCATAGGTGAGGCTCATTAACGGAACGGAGAAGATGGAAAAACAGGTGTAGAACGCGATCAGCGTGACGGTGAGATACGTGATCACGGCGGGCTGGCTCCAACCGGCGGGCACCATCCAGATCGCGGAGAAGGTGAGAGCCTGCAGGATCGCCCCGAGGATGATGATCGGTTTGCGCCGGCCGAAGCGTGAGCGGCAGTTGTCAGAAACCATGCCGACGATCGGATCGGTGAATGCGTCCCACAGACGTGGGATGGCCAGGATCAGTCCGAGGACCGCCGGATCCATCTTCAGCACCATCTGATAGACCGGGACCGCGAGCCCTTTCACGCCGGAGTTGCCGTAGAACAGCGGCAGATATCCGGCACCGAGTGCGAGCTTCTCCTTCAGGCTGACCTTGTCGGCTTCGCGAGTCTCCTGCGATGCAGGTGATGGCGCGGGGTCAGGTGCGCGAGAGGTGACAGAACTGGTGGACATGGGCGGGGCGGGGCAGTGAGAAGCGACCGAATCGCTGGGGCGGGCTGACGAGACGACATCAGTTGCACGCGAGTCAAACTGTTTTACTAGACTCCCGCTCGCTTTGCCGGCGGATTCGGAGCGAGCGACGATCTCGCCGAAATGAAGGGAGCACATCGAGCGAGTGCGGTGATATCGTTAGAATCTTGAGTCTCCGGGGCCGAGTGAGTTCCGGTGCAACGTCGCACTGTCGTGGTCGGAGTTAGTAGAGCCGAAGTTTGCTGAGCTACGGTCGTGGCCGCTTTTACCTGCTAAATGGAGCGACGTGACGGATTTTTGCGAGGCCGTGCGGTGGAAGATTAGTTTGTTCGGGTGTACCCGAACTGCGTCCATGGAAGCTTCGGTGCGATCACTCTAGAATGAGGCAATTACCACCGATCTTGTCGGAGCATGTAGGTTCGTCGGCGCCCTTCTGTGCCTTTTATAGAATCCTTTGGGCCGAGAGCAGGTGCGATGACGGATAAAACTGTTTTATCGATGCTAAAAGTGTTGACACGACTGGCGGCACTTAGAGGAATGCAGCTCGATTTCGGCGCCCCTTCCGGAATCTGCCCCTTTCACGTCGGTTACCCACCCATGAACCCACCAAACACGCCAGAACCACAGCTGTTCGCAAAGGTCGGCCCACCCACGGCTGCCTTCCTTTCGCTGCTCGCTTTGACCGCGAGCTATGCCCAGTCCACCGCCCCGAGAAACGCCGACGGCGAACAAGACCAGGCCATCGTGCTCTCACCGTTCGTGGTGGATGCGAGCGAGGATGTTGGATACCGGGCTACCAGCACGCTGGCCGGCAGCCGCATCAAAACCGATTTGAAGGACGTCGCCGCGCCTCTGACGGTCGTGACCAAGGAATTTCTCAACGACGTGAACGCGGTCGATATCAACGATATCCTTTCTTACACCGCGAACACGGAAGGCACGCGGGATTTCACGTCGTCCACGCCAACGCTCGGTCGCCCGTCCGATGGTCCCTCTTCGAATCCACAGGGTTCGAACCGGCTTCGCGGTCTCTCCAGCGTGAACATCACGCGTGATTACTTTTATACGATCGGCACTCGCATCGGCTTCGACACGTACAATTTAGATCAGGTGACGATCAGCCGCGGCCCGAACTCGATGCTCGCCGGCTTGGGATCACCGGCGGGTATCATCAACTATTCGCCCGTGCTCGCGGCGTTGAACAAGTCGACCAACGAGGTGACGGTTCGATTCGGCAGCTACGGTGACCGGCGCGCCACGCTGAATAGCAATGTGCTCGCTCGTAAAGATGTGCTCGCGTTTCGGATCGCCGGTGCGTGGTCCGACAAGGGCTTCAAGCAGGAACCTTCATGGAACAAAGACAAGCGGCTCTACGGGGCGGTGACGTACAAGCCCTGGACGAAGACCACGATTCGCGCCGGGTACGAAATCGCCAAGATCAATTCCAATCTGCCCAACACGATCACGCCGGAAGACGACGTGTCGCAGTGGGTTCAGCTCGGCAAACCCACCTACGATCGAAATTCGACCGCGCCGGTTTCCCCGTTCCTGTGGCAGGATGGCAACGTACCGACGGTGATCTACGACAAGACCGGCAAGATCGAAGGTGCTTACAACACGAATACGGGATACTATTTTAACCAGCAGAATCTGGCCAATGTTGGCATCTGGACTCCCCTCCGGATGAACAGCAACAAGTACCTGAAGATCGATGAACTGAACACCATGCCGAGCACGGCGGATCGGAAGTTGAAGACGTTCAGCGCATCGATCGACCAGGAAATCATCACGAATCTGTTCGCCAACCTTTCCTACCTCAAGGAGACCGGCGATGACAGCCGCCTCGATCTGTTCCGGCCCGAATACACGAATTATCTAATCGACGTAAATCGCCGGCTGCCGGGTGGCGCGGATAATCCGCACTACGGGGAAACGTACTTTCAGTTCCGTGGGCTGGATAACAAACAAACGGACCACAACACGAACGAGATCTTTCGTGGAACGCTCACGTACGATCTCGACCTCAAGAAATACAACAAGTGGTTCGGCCGCTACCGGGCCACTGGCTTCGTCGAGGACCGCGAAACCGAATTCCAGCACTTGCAGTACAATGCCAAAGGCACCAGCGGTAGCACCAAACTGCTTGAGACCGGCGCGCGTTATTATCTCGGCGGAACGGATACGGCTCGGGCGACGACGGTCCCGGGGCACCCCAGTCTGGTTTCCAATGTGCCGTATGGCACCGAGACGCTCACGAACTTCTACGCGTTGAAGAGCGACGCCAGGACCCTGCAGACACTCTCTTCCTCCGCGGCCGTGCTTCAAGGTTATCTGTGGGACGACAAGATCGTCGGCCTTTTCGGCATCCGTCGCGACAAGAACGAAGCTGGTTTCATCAGCTCGGTGGAAGGCGGTCCCGGTGCAACCGATCCGGCAACCGGATTGGTGAAGCCCGCTGGTTCCAGCTATGGCACGCTGGCCTCGAAGTCTGCGCAGACCAAAACTTACGGCGTCGTCGTGCATCCCTTGAAGTGGTTGAGCCTCCACTACAATCGCGCGGAGAACTTCAATCCGAATGCGGGCGCAGTCGATTTGCTCGGTACTCCGACCACCACGCCGACCGGCCAGGGCAAGGATTACGGTTTCTCGGTGAGCGCGCTCGACGACAAACTTAACATGAAGGTCAACTGGTACGAACTCACCGCCGCCAGTGGTCCCGCCGGTAATCCGGCCAACTTCCCGCTCGCGCAGTGGAACATGACCTTCATGGACCTCGTCGTGATGCCTGAACTCGCGGCCAAAGCGGGGGTGGCATACAAGCAAGCTGTCGCGCCCGGCATCATCGTGGGTGACCCGCGGCTCGCCAATGCGTACACCGCCGACAACGTTTCGAAAGGTCTGGAGATCGAGCTCACCTACAACGTGAACAAGAATTGGCGCATCATGGCCAACGTCGCGAAGCAGGAGGCCAAACAAACGAATATCGCTCCGCAGTTAACAACGTTTGTCGAAGAGCGCCTTGCATACTGGAAGAGCGTCCCCGGTCTCTGGACCGGCCAGCGGACGAGCAATAATCCGTGGGGTCTGACCCAGACGGGAGAAGAGCACTTCAACCAGTTCCTCCTCGGCTCCTACGTCGGCTACAAGTCAGTCGACGGCCAGCCTTCGACGCAGCTCCGCAAATGGCATGGCAACATCCTTACGAACTACACGTTCACGAGCGGACCGTTGAATGGCTTCAACATCGGTGGTGCGGCGCGTTACCTCGACAAATCAGTCATCGGCAATCCGGTGATCACCCAGGTCGTCAACGGGACGGTCACCATCACGGGACTCGATCTTGCCCATCCGTATTACGCTGGCAGTTACATCGGCGTGGACGCTTGGGTGGGCTATCGTCGAAAAATTCTCGGCAACAAGTACATCGATTTCAAGTTGAACGTGCGTGACCTTGAAGAAGGAGGAGGGTTCAGGCCAATTGTGGCCAACTCCGACGGTGTCCATTCCGTCTATCGCATCGTGCAGCCGCGAACGTTCTATTTGACGACGAAGTTCGAATTCTAAGCCAGACGCGACTCACGCGGTATCGCTCTTGGCCTTCCCGACTCTCGTCGGGAAGGCTTTTTCGTTCAGATGTCGTGGCCTGACCAATGGTACAGCAGTCCGAGCGGCGAGGTTCTCGCCGGCGATTCTCAGACTTCGCCGCGTCGCATCGCTGGGTGCTATCCAACCAACCGATTCTCAAAAAAACTCTCGTGCTGAACGAAGTGAAGATTCCAGTGACTGCTGATGGGGCGGAGTGGCTTTAAGGTCGTGCTCGAATGTTCAGTTCCTGGAGCTTGATCGACGAGACGTTCGCCAGCTGTACGGCGATGCCCCGCGCGCATCGGCTTTCGAAGATACCCGCACGAAGCCGCTTTCAGGTTCGACAGCGGATTCGACGCGGCAAACCTCACGGCGCCGTGAACCGAACATGATGAAGAGAGGTGTGATTCTCGTCCTGATCACCGCCTGCGTCGCGCTGGCGATCGCGGGCGGTTGGAGGATCCTGCGGCGCGCACCTTACCCAGGTTTGCCGCCCGCCGTTCGCGATGAGCGGTTGCCGCAAGAATTCAGTGTCGCATTGGATCGCGCGCGAGCGGACGTCGAGCGAGCTCCGCAGCGAGCGGAACCGGTAAGAAGGCTGGCTTCCCTTTATCAGGCGAACGGACTCTTGGCTGAAGCACGCGCCTGTTATCAGCGGATCGCAGAACTTGAGTCGGGACTGAGCGCCCAAGACCACTACGCGCTCGCCGACCTCGCGCTTGGTTTGGGCGATTTGGAGACGGCGAAAATCGAGCTGACGCGAACGCTCGAGCGCGAGCCCAACTACCTGCCGGCTCAGATCCGTCTGGGAGAGGCGTTCTTCAAAACGGGTGAGCTGGATTCAGCCGGGAAGGCCTACGCATCCGCACTTCAAGTACAGGCTGATCAGCCACAGGCTGTGGTCGGACTGGCCCGCTGCGAATTGCAGCGAGGTGACGACGATGCGGCGGTGACACGGCTGGAGCGACTCGTCGCGGACCGGCCCGAATCTGCGGCGGCGGCGGGATTGCTCGCGCAAATTCTGGAGCGGCGCGGCCACCCGGACCGG
>JBDSPT010000491.1:0-6093 GCA_039930205.1 Opitutus sp.
GAACCGGGCAAACGGCCGCGGGTCACACTTACCCCGTCTCTCGCGCTGAAGCACGGCAAGCCGTATCTCGCGTTTTCCGTTCAAGGGGGCGACTCGCAGGATCAGAACCTTCTGCAGTTTTTCCTCAATGTCGTGGAGTTCAAGATGACGCTCCAGCAAGCGGTCGAAGCATCGAACTTCGGCAGCTATCAGATGCAGTCATCGTTCGGCGACCATCGATCGGAGCCTGGTCGTCTGGAGTTGAGGCAGGACGTACCACTGTGGGTGCAACAGGACCTCACGCGCCGCGGATACAAAGTGGAGCTCGTCCCCCTCGCCTACTCGCCGGTGACAGCGCTGATGGTCGACGAGCACTCGGGGACCTTCCAAGGAGCCGCCTCCGATTCGGGAGACGACTATGGCATCGCTTGGTGAGCTGAGGATCATCGCGTCGCAGCGACGTTCGTCTCCAACGCTCACCACACTCCGACTTTGCTCGCGGTGCACGCGACCGTGGAGAAAGCGGGCTCGCACGCACTCCGAACCCGCCGCACCTCCAGTGCCGCGAGTTGGCGGCGGCAATGCGTCCTTATTAGGCGGCGATCCGCGGATTCACGAGGCGATCGTGAGAACGGGAACGAAACGTCGCGCGCGACCAGACCGACGTTGCTTCATTTCAGGAAGATGCTCGAGGTCCGTTCAGCGTGGTCCTGAGTTTCACATTCAATCAATCTGAGTCGGCTCAGCTCACTGCTCCGCTTCAATGTAACTCATCCTCCCATCCGGCGTCACCCCCTGACCCGCTTCCTCGTTCCGCGGGAAACTCCAACCCTGATCCCATTGCTGTTATGAAAACGTACTTCCTTACCTTGTACCTTGCCACCGCTGTCGCCTCGAGCGTGTTTGCCGCCGCCGCGCCGTCGTCGGAAATTCGTCAGGACAATCGCGAAATCCGTGCAGACAACCGCGAGGTTCGCCAAGATCGTCAGGAGATTCGGCAGGACGCACGCCAGGACGACGCCAAAGAACTGAAGCAGGACGCCAAAGAGCTTCGGAAAGATAAAAAGGAACGGCGCAAGGACCGCAAAGAACGCCGTAAAGATCTGAAGAAGACGAAAGAGTCACAGTAGCTCCGGCGCGCTGGATCCGCTGGCGGCTTCTCCAACAACCTCTTCGGGTTGGACTGCCAGCAATCCGCGCCGCACTATCCGAGCGTACTGCCAACGGGCGCCGACTCGTCGACTTGGTCGGAGGAAAGCACTGACCGCGCTGCCTCAATGCGGGTGCGTCAGCAGGTGTTGGCGCAGCAGATCTTTACCGTAGTCGTTGCCGTTCGGAGTGCGCACCACGACATGAATGTGTTCGCGGGTGGGAAGATCCGGCGTTTTGGAAAGGTGCCGGAGATTGATCGGCCGCTGGTGGTCGAACTCGATCAGGATCACGGGACTCTGTAGGCGGAAATAGAATACGCTAGCTTCGTCGGCACCTCCGACCCAGGCAAAATGAGTCTCGTCGAGGTGCGCGATCACTTCCTCCATCTTCACCTTCGCATGCCCATCGTCCATATTACCCACGAAGAGCCCGATGAGTTCAATGAGCTCGGTTTTCTGCGGCGCATTTAAACCGGCTGCATTCAGACCGGAGTAGTCGAGCACGACGTTGTCCTTGAATGCCTCGGTCAGATTGTCGTTTTTGAGCTTGGTTGGAGTGAGCACTGCCTTCGCCCGCTGGCCGGGGTCGAGTGAGCGCAGAAACCCGAGCCCACGCTGCTGCTCTTGTTGAAGGACGGTTGTGCCTGCGTATTTGCCGGAAGGTGCGGTCACCGGCTCAGACCCGACGAACACGGGCGACATGACCACTTGATCTCCCAGCACGAAATAGTTGATGACCAGATGATGGCCGTCGATCTGCCAGCCCCAAGGTTTGTCCGGTGACGGCTCGCCCATGATCGTTATCCAATAGAGCCATTCGCCATAGCGATCGAAGTCGTTGTTGTTCAGTTCTCCGAGCGTTTCGTTGAGCTTCATGATATCGCGCGAGAGCTTCATTCCCCTGGCGCTAAGCGAGGCGGCCATCAACCCGAAGGCCGCGGTTCGTTGAGACTCCGACATATCCCGGAACGCGACGCCCTGGCGGACATAGAAATCTTGGTTCATCCATTTCCGCCATTCAACGTCGTCGACGGAAAACTGTGTCGCTTTGCGTTGGTCAGACGTAAGCGCTGCGAGATAGGACCGAGCAGCCGCTTGCACCGGCGCGGTTGAAACGCCGGTCGATCGGAGGGGAAATAGTCCCGCGATTGCCGTACCATGCGTGGTGATACCGACAAACGGTGACGCGAGGCCGGCGAGTTCGGCATCCTGCGACATTTTCTGGAAGCGCTGGTGTCGCTCTTCGTTGATCTGACCGACCGCACGAACGGCAAGGCTGCTCGCGACGACGAGGCAACAACAAGCAGGGACGAACCGGGAACGTTTAAGCATGGGAAGAGAAGGCTAGGCCAACCAAGTGAGACGCGTGGGGGCGCGCGTCGGGGCGGATGCATGAAGCGGGAATCCGCGCAGGCGGTCAACCAACGATCCGGTTTGAAGAGAACACGAATCATGCGCATAGATTCGCGACAGCATTCGTAGTTCGGAACAACCTGTAGCATTCGTCGTGAGACGAATGACCGGTGTGGCTAACCTTGCGTCCACCGTCTCACGACGGGGGCTACATTCCATTGTCATGGCTACGGCTTAGCCACGGAGTTGAATACGGCAGCCATGGTCGAGTCGCTTGAGTGAACGCGAGGCGAAAGGACAGCCGGCGATGAGGGTTTATAAATCGCTCGAACTGCTGGCGACGGCTCGCACGAAATCTTCGCGCCGCTCCATGTGTGGATTGTGCCCTGAACCCGCGATGGTGACGAACTTCGTTTTCGGGAAATGTCTCAGGATGCTTGTTCGATCCTCGACGCTCACATAGGTCGATCGTTCGCCTTCAATCCACAACACGGGACCGACGAATCGATCTGTTTCCTTGAGCACATCCGCCTCGAGGTGAGGCAACGCCGTCACAATCGCGGGCAGATTTATTTGCCAGCGCCATTTACCCTCGTCGGTGCGCTCCAGGTTGGTCGCTAGAAATTTCCGCATCGCCCAATCATCCACCCGCGCCTCGAAGCGTATTTCGGCCTCCGCGCGCGATCCCAGGTGTTCCAGGTTGAGCTCAGTCATCGCCGCGAACTCCGCGCGGTGCGCCACCCAGTGATAGGTCTTCGGCGCTATATCCACAATGATGAGACGGGTCACCCGCTCCGGATGGCGACACGCAAGCAACATCGCCGCCTTGCCGCCCATGCTGTGACCGATCAGCGTCACATGGCTCAGCTGGCGCTCATCCAACCACGCCATCACGTCCGCGATCATGGCATCGTAGCTCATCACCGGCGCGTGCGGCGATTGTCCGTGGTTTCTGAGATCCAGCGCGAAAACATGGTAGCGCGACGTCAGATCGCGTCCTGCCGTCTGCCAGTTACGCGAAGAACCGAGCATCCCATGCAGGATGATCAGCGGAGGATTACCCGCCCCGCCCAACTCTCGGTGAAACAGTGAAACGCTATCGGCCACCACGCCCGCACAGGAACGACGCCGCCATTGATGACAACTTAAATCACTGCTGGCCCGAACTTGGGTACCGCGGGCAGCGCGCTCGCGCGCGCGGTGCGGCAGCCTCTCGCACGAGGCAGTCAAAAATCCCCTCTCGCGCGCACCCGATCCGTGGCTTCGTCCAACTTTTTTCGTGTGCTTCGAACGTTTCATGGTTCCATCACCGACCAGCATGTCGTCCTCGCCCGAGAAACTGACCCCGATGATGCAGCAGTACTTCGAAGTGAAGCGCGGACTGCCGCGCGACACGCTGCTGCTGTTTCGCCTCGGTGATTTCTTCGAGATGTTTTTCGATGACGCGGTGGTGGCATCACGGCTCCTCGGCCTGACGTTGACCAAGCGTCAGGAGACTCCGATGGCCGGCTTGCCCGCGCACGCCGCCGATAATTACGTCAACAAGCTTCTCGCCGCCGGCAAAAAAGTCGCGATCTGCGATCAGGCGGCGCCCGCAAAAGCCGGTAAACTCGTTCGCCGTCAACTCACCCGGATTCTGTCGCCCGGTACCACCCTCTCCGCCACACAGCTGGATGCTGCGCGCAATCATTACCTCTGCGCGCTGACGTTCGACAAAGCCGGCCTGCATGCGGCCTGGCTGGATCTCTCGACCGGCGAATTCAAAATCGCCAGCGACGCGAGCATCGCGAATTTGCTTCCCGTCCTCACTGCGCTCGATCCCGCAGAACTGCTCCTCATCGAGGGTGAACTCAGCGCCTGGCAGTCCGCACCGCACGATCAAACCTCGCTGCACGCGTTGCATGCTTTCTGCGCCACCCGTCATTCGACCGAGCTCGCCGGTTATCATTTCGAAACGACGACCGGGGCGAAGACGGTCATGGACACGCTCGGCGTGATGAACCTGCAAGGTTTCGGGCTCGACCACTCGCATCCCGCGCTCGGTCCGGCCGGAGCCCTGGTTTACTACGCGACTGAAAATCTCTGCGCCAAACCCGAAAACCTCCGCGGACTGCAGGAATATCGGAGTGCTCGTACGCTCTTGCTGGATCCCGCCACGTTGAGGAATCTGGAAATTTTTTCGTCGGCCCGTGGTACCCGCGACGGATCATTGCTGAGCGCGATCAATCGCACCACCACCTCTTCCGGCGCTCGTCTGCTGGAGCGCTGGGTCGCCGCTCCGCCATTGGAGCTCGGCGAGTTGTCCCGTCGCCAGCTGCTCGTCGGTGAACTGCTGCGCGATCCCTCGCGTCTCATCGCCGTGCGCGAAAAGCTCGGCCACGTCCGCGACATTCCGCGCATCCTCGGTCGACTGCAGAATCGTCTGCGCAATCCGCGTGAACTCGGCGGCGTGCGCGACACGCTTGCGCAACTCCCGGCACTTCGAGCCGAGCTGGCAGCGTTCGGCGCCGAGTGTTCCATCGCGCAACTCAATACCCAGCTGCAGGAACTTCCGGCGTTGCGCCAACTGCTCTCGACCGCCCTGGCCGACGAATTGCCGAATGATTTGGCCGACGGGAACTACATCCGTTCCGCGCATTGTACCGAGCTCGACCGACTTCGCTCGCTGACCACCGATAACAAAACCTGGCTCTCTGAACTCGAGCGCGCCGAGCAGGAACGCACAGGCATCCGTTCGCTGAAGGTTCGGTTCACCAATAATTTTGGGTACTACATCGAGGTCACCAAGGCCAACCTGCACCTCGTTCCTGTTGATTACATTCGTCGTCAAACGACGGTGGGCGGCGAACGCTACGTCACCGAATCTCTGAGACAGAAGGAAAAGGAGATCTTCCACGCCGAGGAGAACGCTCTCGCCCGTGAACTCGAGTTGTTCAACGCGCTCGTCGCCGCGATTCTCGACGAATCGCTGGCGCTGACGCGGACCGCTGAAGCGTTGGCCGAGCTCGACGTCCTCGCCGGCTGGGCGACTCTCGCGCGCGAATGGGACTACTGCCGGCCCACGCTTGATGAAGGCGACGTGCTCGAAATCGTCGAGGGTCGCCACCCCGTCGTGGAGCAAATGCTACGTTCGCCCGACCTCACGACGGCGCGCGGTGCCAGCGCGGGGTTCGTGCCAAACGACACGGTGCTCAGCTGCTTCGATGCGCAGATCGCCCTGTTGACCGGTCCCAACATGGCGGGAAAATCCACTTACATCCGCCAGGTCGCGCTGATCACACTGCTCGCCCAAGTCGGCTGTTGGGTGCCCGCGAAATCGTGCCGCGTGGGACTTGTCGATCGGATTTTTTCGCGCGTCGGGGCCAGCGACGATCTCGCGCGCGGAAACTCCACGTTCATGGTCGAGATGAACGAGACCGCCAACATCCTCAACAACGCCACCGTGCGTTCGTTGATCATTCTCGATGAGATCGGCCGCGGTACGTCGACGTATGACGGACTCTCGATCGCCTGGGCCGTGGTTGAACACCTCCATCGCGAAGCCGAAACCGGACCACGCACTCTCTTCGCGACGCATTATCAAGAGCTCACGCAACTCGCGAAGCATCTG
>JBDSPT010000492.1:0-3926 GCA_039930205.1 Opitutus sp.
CGCTGTCGCCGTGCGCGCAACCCCCAAAACCTCATAGTAGTCTCGATACTGGACGGCCATTCTTGTCTCAGTATTGACCCGGCAGATTGCAACGCATGCGTCCTCAGACAGACGCGAGTGGTCACAGTTTCACCCGATCCACGATCTTGTTCGGAAGGACGTAGTGAAAGTCTGCGAACGAGCATCTCGGGCTGGATTGCCGCGTCGCCTCGCGCCTCGCAATGACAGAGGTGGACTGACTGGTGGAGGCGCGGGTCGGTAAGCGCGGGTCGAAGGCACGAGTCCTGATTCGGATTCTATCAAACCCGCTGCGCCCGCTCCTATCGAGCGCCGATGAGTTCGATCAGCTCTTGGGCGAGCGCCAGCAGGCTCGCATCGTGCCGTCCTTTCGCATGGTCGCGATAGTCCTCCAGCAGCGCGATTGCCCGGTTCCACTCCTCAAGCTCGCCATGAACCCGAGGAGGACGAGGTTCACCCACCCAAAAGCGGGTGCTGTTGCCACAATTATTGCGCCAGAACGAAGCCCCGTCAGCAGTTTCACGTTGTTGGCCGTCGTCGCGTAAGCAGGCAGTCGAGACCGGAGAATCCTTGTAGCATCGGTCGTGAGACCGATGACGGGCGCGCGCCAACGCGCTTCCACGGTCTCACGACGGTGGCTACTTTCTATCGCAACGGCTCCACGGGGACACCTTCACCTAATTTCGCTCCGCAGTGAGAGCCGTGCGACTTCCGTGTCGGATTTGCTCTTCACGTCTCACCCAACACGACGAAATCCTCGGGGTGCACGCAGCAGTAGACTTGATCGCCCCGATGTATCCGCGCGATCAGTGCGCTTTGATTTGCCACGATCGCCAGGAGCTCGCTGCCCTCCGGCAAACGTAGCCGCAGGTGATCCACCGAGCCTTTGAACACTTTCTCCTCCACAATCGCTGGAAAAGTCGTCTCGGCCGGGATCGGCTCCTTCGCCACATGGACTTTCTCCGGACGCAGGGAAAGTCGCCCCTTTCCTTTTCCTTGCGGCCACCGATCGCTCCTCATGAGGAGCTGCAGCCCCGTATTCGTTCGAACCCGGACACCGTCCGCCGCGGCGCTGACGAATTGCACGTCGAAGACATTTGCCTGTCCGATGAACTCCGCCGCAAACGCCGTGACCGGCCGATGATAGATTTCGTCCGTGGTTCCGAGTTGTTCGATCCGCCCGCGATTCACGATCGCGATCCGATCGCTCATCGTCAGCGCCTCTTCCTGGTCATGCGTGACAAAGATGAAGGTCACGCCGAGCTGTCGCTGCAGTCGCTTTAACTCCAGCTGCATCCCGCGTCGCAATTGCGCATCGAGCGCCGACAGCGGTTCATCGAGCAGGAGAACCGCCGGTCGTGGTGCGAGCGCTCGCGCTAGGGCCACGCGCTGGCGCTGCCCACCCGACAGCTGATCTGGCTTTCGATCCTCCAACCCTTCCAACGCCACCAGCGAAACCGCTTCTTCGATCCGACTGGCGCATTCCGCGGCCGCCAACTTCTGCATCCGCAGTCCGAACCCGATGTTGTCGCGCACGCTCAGATGCGGGAACAACGCATAACTTTGAAACACCTGGTTCACATTCCTGCGATAGGGCGGCGAGTCCGTCACATCCGTCCCGTCAAGCCAGACCGTCCCTTGATCCGGGCGCTCGAATCCCGCGATCATTCGCAGCAGCGTCGTCTTCCCGCAGCCCGACGGACCAAGCAAGGTCAGGAACTCACCTGGCATCACGGACAGACTCACGTCGTTGACGGCGGTGAAACTGCCGAAGCGTTTCGTGACTCCTCGCAATTCGACCATCGAGGCCATCAGCGGAGCTCCACTCCGACGGCGCCGCGACGTTGCAGCAGCCAGTACGTCGCGACGAAGAGCAGGAGAAACACCACGCCCAGCGCCGAACCGAACGGCCAGTCGCGTGCCTGAAAAAACTGATTTTGAATCACGTTTCCAATGAGTGGCACTCTCGCACCGCCCATGAGATCCGTGATCGCGAACATTCCAATCGCCGGGACAAACACGAGCAACACTCCGGCAAAGATTCCCGGCTTCGTGAGCGGCAGGATCACCTGCGAAAATGCGCGCAGCGGGCCACAGCCGAGATCATACGCGACTTCGATCAGCGCTCCATCGAGCTTCTCCGCGCTGCCGTAGATCGGCAGCATCATGAAGGGAAGAAACGAATACACCAATCCGATCACCACCGCGAACGGCGTGTACAGCAACTCGAGTGGCGCGCTGATCGCATTCACGTAGTGCAGCATGCCCGCCAGCAGCCCGTCGCCCTTCAGGATCGTGATCCACGCGTAGGTCCGGATCAGAAAACTGGTCCAAAACGGAATCATGACCAGCACCAGCAGTCGCTGACGCCAACGGTCCGAGGTTCGCGCGATGAACCACGCTGCCGGAAATCCCATCACGACGCAGATCGCGGTCGTGAGCGCCGCATATCCGATCGAGCGTGCAAAAATCCGCAGGTAAATCGGATCGAAGACGCGCGCATAGTTGTCCCACGAAAATGAAAACACCACGCGGCCGAGTTCATCGCGCTGGCACACGCTGTACACCGCCAGGATCGCCATCGGCAGCACCACGAAGGCAACGAGCCAGAGCACGAGCGGAGCGAGCATGAGCCACGCCGCCAACCCTGGCTTCCGGCGGCTCGATCCGTCTTGGCTCACTGGGAGCTCTTCAAATCTGTCACGAGCTGATCAATGGCGGCGGCGCCTTTGCCGATGTCGCGAAACGTAGTGTACTTCTCGAGCTTCGGGTAACTGGCCGGATTCGCGAGCTGCTCGGGCGTCAGAAGCTTGCGCGCCTCCAAATTCGGATTGGTGTACGGGAACTCGTCGGAGATCAACTTGCTGACCTCGGGCCGCAGGACGTAATCCAGAAACCGATGAGCGGCTGCGACGTGGGGCGCCTGCGCCGGAATGGCGAGCACATCGACAAACGGATGCGCTCCTTCCGCCGGCAGAATGTACGCGAACTTCTTGTTCTCCTCGTAAAGCCGGGCTGCCTCCCCGCTCCACACCACGCCGAGATCGACGTCGCCGCTCAACAGCGCGGTCTTGGGGCTGTCCGAGTCGAACAGCTTCACCAGCCTGATCCAGTCGGCGAGGATTGGGCGGACCTTCGCGAGATTGGCCGCCGTGATGTCGTTCTGATCGAGCCCGAGCGTGACCAGCACCCAGCTCACGAGTTCACGATTGTCGTTCAACGCGACAATGCGGCCTTTGTACTTCGGCTGAAAGAGATCCTTGTAGCCACGTACTGGATCTTTGACGACATCTGTATTCACGACGAGGCCGACGGACCCCACCATGTACGGCACGGTGAACGCCTGCTTCGGATCGTGTGGCATGTGCAGAAATTCCGGCGCGATATTTTTCAGATGCGGCAGCTTCGTGGCGTCGAGGGCGAGGAGCAGCTCGTGCTTGATCAGCGCCTCCGCGATGTAGTCCGGCGGCTGGATCAGATCGTAGGACGAACCGCCCGCCAGGAGCTTGGCGAGCATTTCTTCGCCTGAAGCGAAGGTCTCGTAGTTCACCTTGATGCCCGTCTCCTTGGTGAAGCCGTCGATGACGGCTTGCGGCACATATTCAGACCACGCGAACAGGTTGAGTTCTTCCGCGGATGCCAAACTCGTGAAAGCGAGCAGGCCAACCGCAATGAATGAGCGAAGACATTTCATGAGGGAGAATGGAGTTTTCGGAGATGACGGGAAAAAAGCACGAAGGCGAAAGTGAAAAGCACGAAGACGGCCGAAAGCGCGTTGAGCATCGGATTTAACCCGACTTTCGCCATGCCGAACACGCGTAACGGCAGCGTGGTCGATGACGGGCTGGCGGTGAAATAAGTGACGATCACTTCGTCCATGGAGAGGGTGAACGCCATCAAGGCACCCG
>JBDSPT010000493.1:0-4274 GCA_039930205.1 Opitutus sp.
CTGAGAATCGCTGAGTTCCGCATTGCACCGCAGTTCGATTTTCTCCGTGGCAACCGTGAGGGTAACAAGGTCCATCTGAATATGGACCCGAACAAATGCGTTTGGTTGTGCGCAGAATCGCGTTCCCCGCAGCACCCGGGGTCTGCGCTTCGTCGTCGATTGGGAAATCGAACTCGGGTTCGGCGCCGATCGCAGTGAGGCGTCGCGCCTTAACGTTTTTTGTTCAGCGCGGCACTGAACCAATCGTTGTTCACCGCGGGAGCGGGACGTGGCGCGACGGGCACGGAACTTGGTCTTGGACCTCCGGGAGAGGTCCGCTGGCCGCCTGCTGATCCTGCTGCAGGCTTTGGACCGATCTCGGGCTTGCTCCGCATCGAGAGCGCAATCCGGTTCCGGGGCAGGTCGACCTCGGTGACGGTCACCATGACCTTCTGCCCGGGCTTAACGACCGACGCAGGCTCCTTGACGAACGTATCCGAAAGCTGACTCACGTGGACCAAACCATCCTGATGAACCCCGACGTCTACAAAGGCGCCGAACGCAGTCACGTTCGTCACGATGCCGGGCAGCTTCATGCCCGGTTTCAAATCGGACGGCTGTTTCGCGCTTTCGGAAAAACTAAAGGCTTCGAACTTCTCACGAGGATCGCGACCGGGTTTCGCGAGCTCGGACATGATGTCCCGCAGGGTCGGTAATCCGACCTCTGACGTGACGTACGCTTCCAGATTGATCTTCGCGCGCAGTTTCGAATCGCGGACCAGATCCGCCACGATCGCACCGAGATCAGCGGCCATTTTCTCGACGAGCGAATAGCGCTCGGGATGGACCGCACTCGCGTCGAGCGGGTGGACCGCGTCGCGAATCCGCAGAAAACCGGCGGCCTGCTCGAATGCTTTGGGACCGAGCCGCGGAACGTCTTTCAGGTCGGCTCGAGATTTGAACGGACCGTTCTCGTTTCGACGGGCGACGATTGCGGCGGCGGTGGTCGAATTGAGGCCCGAGACGTAACTGAGGAGCTGCTTGGACGCGGTGTTAAGTTCAACTCCGACGCCGTTGACTGAGCTGACGACCGTGTCGTCGAGCGAGCGTTTGAGCGCGGATTGATCAACGTCGTGCTGGTACTGGCCAACGCCAATGCTCTTGGGATCGAGCTTCACGAGTTCCGCCAGCGGATCCATCAAGCGGCGGCCAATGGAGACGGCGCCGCGCACGGTGAGATCGTGATCAGGGAATTCTTCCCTGGCCACTTCACTCGCCGAGTAGATCGAGGCGCCCGACTCGTTCACCATCACGAGAGGAATCGAAGCGGGTAGACCGATCTTGCGAACGAACGATTCAGTTTCACGTCCGGCGGTTCCGTTGCCGATAGCGATCGCCTCGACATTGAAGAACTTAACGAAGCCCGCCAACTTCGACTTCGCTTCCTCCTCTTGGCGATCCGGGAAGACGACATCGTTGTGGAGGAGCTTCCCCTGGCGATCGAGCAAGACGACCTTGCATCCCGTGCGAAATCCCGGATCGATTGCCATCACGGCCTTCTGCCCGAGTGGCGCGGCGAGCAGGAGTTCGCGAAGATTGTCGGCAAAGACTTTGATCCCGGCTTCATCGGCCCTCTTTTTGGACTCGAGACGCATCTCGGTTTCCATCGCGGGACAAAGCAAACGCTTACACGCGTCTTGCACCGCGAGTCGCACGTGATCGCTGCACGTAATCGGGAAGGGAGGCGACGGAAGCGAGCCCAGTTTCGAAGCGGATCCGAGTGCGGCAGACTTATCTGAGTTCGATCCGGAACCCAGCGGAGCGCTCCCTTTCACAAACAGCGGCTCAATTTCGGACGGTGCGATAAATTCATCGGGCAGCGTCACGCGCATCATGAGGAACGTTTCATTCTCGCCGCGTCGCATGGCCAGAATGCGATGAGAAGGCGCTTTCGCGAGCGGCTCTCTCCAATCGAAGTAATCTTTGAATTTTGACGCTTCAACCGAACTGTCTTTGCCGATCAGCACTTTTGACGAAACGATTGCGTCGGTGTGATAGCGCGCGCGCAAGCGAGCTCGGGCGTCTTTGTCGTCGCTCACGCGCTCCGCGATCATGTCGCGAGCGCCGGCCAGAGCTTCCTCCACGGATTCGATCCGTGATGGCACGTTCTTGCCGTCGTCCGCCATGTACTCACGTCCTACATACGCTTGGGCAACCGTGGCGGGCACCGTGCCTTCCGCTTGGGCGAACACGAGATCAGCGAGGGGCTCGAGTCCTTTTTCCCGGGCGATCGTGGCCCGGGTGCGTTTTTTCGGCCGAAACGGCAGGTATAGATCCTCCAGGGCGGTGAGTGTATCCGCAGCTTGGATGGACTTGTCCAGTTCCGCCGTGAGCAGGTTTCGCTCCTTGAGCGAGCTGATGATCGCGGCGCGGCGTTCATCCAAGGCACGAAGTTCTTCGAGCCGGTCGCGGATCGCGAGCACTTGCACCTCGTCAAGCTCGCCCGTCACTTCCTTACGGTACCGCGCGATGAACGGCACCGTCGCGCCTTCGGCGAACAACTGCGCCGTCGCAGCCACTTGGAAAACTTTGATCTTTAATTCTGCCGCCAGCAGAAGGACGTGTTCCGGGTTGGGTTGAACGGGGGAAGTAACGACGGACATGCGTGGAAAATCGCCGAGAACAACGGTGTAGCGGGCGTGCGCAACCCTGAATCACAAACCTCCAAAAATAGATGGTTGGTGCCTTCGTTCGGATTGCGTGACGTCATCTGAACGAGACAACCGCCATCCTGCGGTAGAGGGGCGAAGGGACGACCTCCGTGTCGTCCTTGCTCGGTGAAATTTCGAGGATACGGAGATCTTCAATCCGTCCGCCCGGAAAACACGGAGGTCGACCCTCGTTTCTAATGGGCGACAAAGGTATCCAATCCAGGAGGTCTTCTCCGATTCGACGGCTTCACCGCGTTGCTGGAAATACGGTGGTTTATCGGCTTCGCATTGATCGGAGGCTTCCACACGCTGGGTGAATGAGTGAGTCATCTTCGCGTCGCGGGAGAACGTTGGGACGCCGGCGAAGGTGGGGCGTGGCCCTGCTGATTGTCTCGGTGCTGGCGTTACTGAACCGTTACTTTCCCGTCAGTTCGGAGTACCTGATCCTTCCGTTGCTCGGGGTGGGATTCACGGTATGGGCCGTCGCTGTTCGCTCGCTCGGTCTTCTGGTGCCCGGCGGGATCTTGATGGGTGTGGGATTCGGACTGTCGGCCCAGCGGTTCTATGGGGTCGGTGCGGGGACAGGCACCGGACAAGCCGTTTTTCTCTGCTGTCTCGCTGGTGGATTTTTGCTGATCACCCTGCTTGCGTTGATTTTTTTCCGCAGCCGGGTGCTCTGGCCGCTGTGGCCGGCGGGGTTCATCGCGGCGACGGCGATTATTCGGTTGATGGGTAGTGGCTGGCAGAATCATCTCTGGCGTATTCAGCCCTACTGGCCATTTGCGCTGTTGGTGATTGCTCTTTGGCTGCTGCTGTCGCGCACCGGCAACAATT
Source organism: Opitutus sp. (assembly GCA_039930205.1). Taxonomy (GTDB): domain Bacteria; phylum Verrucomicrobiota; class Verrucomicrobiia; order Opitutales; family Opitutaceae; genus Opitutus. The sequence continues at coordinate 3,525 of JBDSPT010000493.1, forward strand.
CCAAGTCATGAGAAAACTGATTCTTCACCTGTTGATGATTTCTAATCTGACGGGATTTACGGCGATACGTGCGGCAGATGCGCCGAACGACGTGGAGCAACAGGTTTCCGCGCTGATTGCGGCTCCGGAAATCACCATCGTTCATCTCTGGGCGCCGTGGTGCTCAAGCTGCCAGACGGAGATGCGACCAGACGGCTGGGCAAAATTCATTGCCGAACATCCCGACGTCAAAGTGGTGTTCGTGAATGTGTGGCACCAAGGACTCCCTCCGGAGCGGATGCTGAAGGGAGGGGGATTGGGAGCGCAGAAGAATTTCGTCGCGTTCAATCATCCGAACCCCGCCAGCTCCGGCGAGGGCCGATTGCAGCGATTCTTAGGCCTCTCGATTTCGTGGACACCGACCACATGGGTCTATCGGGAGGGCAAATTGCGCTATGCCCTCAACTATGGCGAAATTCGCTTCCCTATGCTCGAGCAGATGGTGAAAGACGCGGGCTCGAACTGGTAGTCTCGGATGGGGGAAATACTTAGTCGATGCTCAGGCCGGACCGAGCGGGCGCGTGATTTAGCCAAGGTACGGGGGATTGCCCGTTCCGTTAAAACCGACGTTGAGAAGTGGCGCGCGGATCAGCGGGGGACGATCAAACTGCCAAAGCGACGAAGAAACCGGCGTAACGCGGCTTGAATTCCGATAAAGCGGGCGCATGGTGTCTTTCCTGTTCTTTGATTGGTCTGCACCCAATCGTTCAC
>JBDSPT010000494.1:0-5306 GCA_039930205.1 Opitutus sp.
TGGTACGGCAGTTTCTTCCACAGATAGAACAGCGTTCCGCCAGTATAAAACAAACCGCCGATCACGAGTAACCAGACGCCGTGCATCGGCAAAATGGCCATCACCTGTCGCAGCGGAATGAGTACAATCCATCCCATGCCGACGTAAACCAGCGTGGACACGACGCGAAAGTGTCCGGCGAACCAAAACTTCAGGGCGACCCCAAAGAGGCCGAGAGTCCAGATCACCGCAAACAGGGTCCAGCCCCACCAGGTGTGTCGCAACGTCACCAAAAGAAACGGGGTGTACGATCCTGCGATCAGGAGGAAGATCCCCGCGTGATCACATTTTCTCCACCACTGCCGCGCGCCCGCGTCCACGGCAAGATGGTAGAGAGTTGAAGTGGTATAAAGCAGGACGAGCGCGATCCCGAACACCCCTGTGCCGACCACGTGCCAGGCGTTGCCGTTGGTGGCCGAGTAAGTCGCCAGCAGGATTAATCCGGCGATGCTCAGCACCATTCCGAACGCGTGCGTCAGGACGTTGGCCCGTTCCTCCGCTGCCGTGTATACGGCCGGCGGGGCACTGGAACGCCACGTCGTGGAATTGCGGACGATCACGGCAGGCGCAGTTCCCGACGTTAACGCTGCGGAGGAAACCCCACGCGACCGCGAGAACCAGCGTAAAGGGCTCGCGGCCTTCATACGACGCGCTCGCGGCCATTCTCCGAACGAGCAGATCGGCCAGCGGACGAGGCAGACGAGTGTCCCGCCTTCACCACGCTGACCTCACCGTTACGTTCGCGAGTGTTAAAGATGTTGTCGGTCCCGAGCTCCTGCCCGCGCCAATGCAAGTTTTCATCGAGGTCCTCGTCCGTGATTTTAAGGAGTCGCTGCTCGTCACGATCGATGTTCCCATTCGTCACCAACGTTCGCGGTTGTCCCTTTAGCAAGCAAGACCGCCAACGCGGAGCCGTTGCTCAACCGACTCAGCACCGACATGACTAGGACGCCCAACATCACATCTTACCCGGCGTTGCGGCCCAGAAAACGCCGGTCCGCGGTGCAGCAAGGGCTGCTGCCAAACAGAAGCCGCCGACAATCCGTGTCGGCATTTATCCGACACCCAGCGCGGACGCTTCGAAGCTCAAGCCCGAGCAAGCGATCCAGCACATCTTGCGAAGCCGCGAACCTGAGGACAACTGACAGCCACGATCCGGCTCGCTCCCGCCCACTTTCCGCGGGGTCCTTCTCACTGGATCTCACTCGTTTGCCATCGCCGTGTCCTCACGACATCTCAGTTTGAGCGCGATTCTTCTCACGTGAGTTATTCTCTCTCTCCTGCTGCGGCGACCGCCGCGCGCCTCATCTTCGCCTACCTCTCGGAAACCGATCAGGTCCCCGAGCCAGTGGCCGATGCCGTAATTGGCTTTGGCACGTTCGACGTGACGCTGGCCTCGTATTGCGGCGATCTCATTTTAAGGCGGAGAGCCCGGCACCTGGTATTTACCGGTGGTATCGGTGCCGGCACTACCGACCTCGGAATGCCCGAAGCCGACGCTTGGAAGCTCCAACTCGCGCGGACTCATCCTTCGATCGACGAACTTCGCGTAATCACGGAGAACGCGTCGACCAACACCGCGGAGAACATTCGGTTCACGGCAGCACTCCTCGCCCGCGCTCATCCCGAACTCGCGTTCGGGCGAGGACTGACATCGGCATTGATCGTCGCTTCGCCGTCACGGTTGCGCCGCGTGAAGCTGACCATGCAAAAGCTGGAACCGTCGGTGCGCGTCAGCCGATGCTTGCCGGGCGCGACGTTCGAGAGCGAACAGGCGCTCTACGAAGCAAAGGGTATCAACTACCTCGATCATTTACGGGGCGAGTTGGACCGCATCGAAGCGTATCCCGAGCGAGGGTGGATCTCGACCGAGCCTCTCCCACCCGACCTAGTCGACGCCCGCCTGATCCTCCGCCTCAACGTCTAGCTGGAGCAAATTCAGCATTGGGGTCGCCATGCCCGTGAGGGCGCGGACGGGCACGTCGCTGAGCCCACTGCTCCACGCTCTCTCGGGCGTGGATGCCTCTTCTATTAAAATGCTGCAGACCGTTCCGAGCAGAAGCGTGCAAGAGTTTTTCGGTAGTCGACAGCGTGAGCGAGTCGGACGACATCCACTCGCTCACCCTCACGGCACTGGCTCCGGTTCCATCGAATCGGCTTAGTCGACCGTCGCCTGGTCGGCTGTGGTCGATTCCTCCACCACCGGCTCCGGGCTGAAGCGGATAGCCGCAAACGCGAGCGCTGCCATCACGGCGGAGACGAACACGAACCAGTCGCCGTGCGCGGTGTAGAAACTGTTCTGCCCGATCCACCGCGCATCGCGGGTTACGTTCACCGTTTGTGTACCGCGAAAATAGATACTTCCGGCTTCGTTGAGCACGGTTGCACGGATGTTGCCAAACTCGTCGATCCATCCACTCCAGCCCCCGTTGCCGCAACGCAGGACCGGACGCCGCGTTTCGACCGCGCGCATCACGGCGTGGGCCGCATGCTGGGTCGCTGCTCCGCTTTCCCCGTACCACGCATTATTGGTGAGGACCGCGAGAAACTCGGCGCCGGCCAGCACACTCGTTCGCGCCAGCGAGGGAAAAACATCCTCATAGCAAATCAACGGCCCGGCCGTGACCACAGCGTGAGAGAGTGAGACAATGAGCGGTGATGAGTCCTGGCCCGGCGTGAAATCGTCTCCGATCGGCACGAACTTCGAAAGCCAGCCCAGGACGGGACGCAGCGGCACGTACTCGCCAAAAGGTACGAGGTGCCGTTTCGCGTAGAAGGAGGTTTGCGGTCCCATCACGGGATCAATCACGAATGCGGCGTTGAACCAATGCTCGTTGGGGGTGCCGCGATTCTCCACCGCCACCGAGCCCATCAAGAGTGGAACGCCCGCTCGCCGCGTGAGTGATTCAACGAACGCTCGCGCGTTCTCGTCCCCACTCACGGCCCACGGAGTACTCGCTTCTGGCCAGAGGATCAGATCGGGCCGAGTGCTCGCTGCCGCGAGCGTCGTCTTCTCCAGCACATCGAGAATACCCGGCCCCTTGGTCGGGTCCCACTTAACCTCTTGCGGGATGTAGGGCTGAACAAACGCCACGCGCGCGAGCGGTGTCGTGAACTGCCCGCGGTTGAACGTCTCGCGGACATGCACGCTCAAGCACGTCATCAGCATGAACAGGGCGAGGAGGAACTCCGGCCGCCGAAAATTCCACCCACCTTTGCCTTCGACGATCAAGCTGTGCGCCATCGCCGCAAACCCGATGTTCATCGCCACGAGCACAAATGAAATTCCCCACGAGCCGGTGAACGCCGCGATCTGCAGGATACTCGCCCGCTCCCATTGGCTCACCGACAAAGGCAGCCACGGGAAGCCGCTGAGCACCCAGGTGCGTGTCCACTCGATGACGACCCATAGTCCTGCCAGTCCCACCAAACCCAAAAGCCGCGTGAGGGTTGGCCGACCCAGAAGTCGCGGCATCGTCCACCAGGCCGCGCCGAACCAAACGCCCACCCAAGCTCCCACCACGGGGCCCAGCATCAACAAACCCGGCCAGGTGACATGGTGAATCCAGCCGAGCAGGACGGTCCACGCCACCGCCTGCGAGGCGAACATGGTCCAGGCGAAGAGCTTGAATCGAGGACGTCGATACGACCAGAAAAGCGCCGGAGCCAGCATCGCGTAAGCAAACTCCGGCGTGTGATTCGGTGGAAATGAAAGCACCGTCAGCACTACAGTCGCGACGAAAACCGCGACCGCTGCGAGCTGCGTCGAGTACTGCTCCACCAAGCTCGGTTTAGGAGCGTAGGGATCTGGCAGGGCAGGACCGGTCGACATGAAGGGCGAAAGACAATGAATCTACTCGGCTCGCACGGAGGTGGGCGCGGATTGGGAATCGATCACGCGCCGTGCCCCAAGCCGCGCACGTATCACTTACCGTGGCACTGCTTGAACTTCTTGCCACTGCCGCAAGGACAAGGGTCGTTGCGACCAACCTTCGGCAGCTCCCGACGGATCGTCACTTTCGGCAGTTGAATTTCCACCTCAGCCGCCGGTTCTTCAACCGTCGCCGAAGCGGTTGAACCACCGCCGGTGACGGCCATCCGCGTCGATACCGGCGCGATTCCCATCGGGGCCGATGCTGGCAGGTCAGTCGGGCCGACCGCGCGAGCGGTACGGCTAAGCAGCGCGAGCATGTTCTCGAACGACTCCAGGTTGGATGCGCTGCGGAACAAGCCGGTGCAGATCTGCAGCCGCACGTTGTTCATCAGCTCCTCGAAGAAGCGGTAGGCCTCACTCTTGTATTCAACGAGTGGATCCTTCTGGCCGTAGCTGCGGAGGCCGATGCTCTTCCGCAGGTCTTCCATCTCCGTGAGATGCTCCTGCCAGTGGTGATCGATCGCGTTGATCACCACGTAACGCTCCAGGGAGCCGAGTGCTTCAGGAATTTCCACCGATTCCTTGATCGCATACGCCTGCTTGATTCGCTCCAATAGCATCGCCGCGAGCGCATCCACATCGTTGCCGGCGAGCTCTTCCGGACGAAGACTGACCGGGAAATGTGCGTTGACCCAACCCACGAGGTTCTCGGTCGCGGTTTGCGTCTGGCCTGAGCGCTGGCCAATGCCCGCAACTTCGAGTCGGTTGATGAGCTCATCCTGGATCTGCTCGAAAATGATGTCCTTCGGCCGATCCGCATGGATTGCACCGTTGCGAATTCCGTAAACGACTTCGCGCTGCTGATTGAGCACGTCGTCGTACTGCAGGAGACGTTTGCGAATGGAGTAATTTTGCTGCTCGACCTTCTTCTGCGCCGACTCGATCGAGCGGTTCAACCACGGATGCTCGAGTTCCTCGCCTTCCTGCATCGAGCCTTCCATCAGCCGCGAGGCCAGGTTGCCCTGCAGGAAAAGACGCATCAGATCGTCTTCGAGTGAGAGGAAGAATTTGGTCGTACCGGGATCGCCCTGACGCGAGCAACGACCGCGCAACTGACGGTCGATCCGCCGTGATTCGTGGCGCTCCGTTCCGACAACATACAATCCACCGAGGTCGCGGACGCCCTCGCCCAATTTGATGTCCGTACCGCGACCCGCCATGTTCGTGGCAATGGTAACGGAGCCGCGCTGTCCCGCGCGCGAGACAATCTCAGATTCCTGTTGGTGAAACTTCGCGTTGAGCACCGTGTGAATCACGCCCGTGCGCTTCAACATGCGCGAAAGAACCTCGGACGAATCAACTGAAACCGTACCAACCAGCACGGGTTGACCCC
>JBDSPT010000495.1:0-13674 GCA_039930205.1 Opitutus sp.
GCGGCGAGCAGGTTGTTCATCGTGATTTCCATCAGCACGATCACATCCTTGCCTTTGACGAGAGGCTCCTGGACGAACTGCGCGGTCGCGCAGTTCAACATGTCGACGTTGACGTGGGTCACAGGCCGGAAGCTGCCGCGCTCCACCAGGATGGCCTTCTTGTAAAGAACCTCAGAAGGCTGAAGCACTGCGCCGTTCGAGCCAAACATGACCGCGTTGGTTAATCCAAACTGAACGAGGTAGAGCGACATGAGTCGGTTATCGACTTGCTTGAAGGCCGGGCCGCTGAACCTCAGCATGTCGACTTCGATCCGGTCCGAGCTCAAGTTATCGAGGAGCGACTGCGCGAACTTCCTGGGGTCGTCACGATAGTAGAACGCCCCGTAAATCAAATTGGTTCCGACGATGCCCAACGCGTCTTGCTGAAGCACGTTCTCTTTGTCCCACATCCGCACGTGAAGAACGATTTCGCTGGGCGGCCCAAGCGGCTCGAGCTGAAAGCGAATCCCCATCCAGCCATGGGCCTCGTTGGTGCCCTTGAAATTTCTTGCCGCGACCGTGTCGGCGAAAACAAAAAACGCCGTACGATCCCCGCGTGAACCGGAGAGCCGCTCGATCAGGAGGTTGTATTCATGATCCAACATCAGGTCGAGGCGCTCATGTGATACGTAACGGGGAGCTTTGCCGTAGATGGCATCGCTAAACGTCATATCGTAGGCCGAGATCGTCTTTGCGATCGTACCCGAGGCGCCGCCGGCCTGGAAAAACACCCGCGCCACTTCCTGGCCCGCCCCAATCTCCGCGAACGTGCCGTATTTGGCCTCGTCGAGGTTAATCGTGAGGGCCTTGCGGTTGGTGGTGAGGAGGTCCTTCTGGTCGCCCATACAATAAACTATTGCCGGTCCATGGCGCGACGCAATCTGATCGTGCGCCCGGGACGTGAGCATCTTTCATATCGGCCCAAATAACCGGGTTTTGAGGGCCGCCCGTTTCGGCCGTGAGCGATTGGGCGGTTGAACGGTTGCATGCAGCGACGGCCAACGCGGGATTGTCTGCTGAGTTCCAGGCCGATGAATTCGGAATTGACCGCCGATTTAACCGCTAGGCGCGGATAAAGGCATTCAATTTGAGCGAGTGGACTCGATTTACTCTTCAACGACGTGGTAGCGAACCGGATACCGGTCCGGGCTTGTCCTCTGTTCCCTCCGCATGAGTCCGCGTAATCGGCGGTTTCAACGGTATGGCCCGGATAAACCGTCTCTAACCAATCGGAAGTAGGCACCGACGCGAGACGGTGGACGCGCGGTGGGGCGCGCCGGTCATCGATCCCACGACCGATGCTACACGGATCCTCCCATCTCGACCGCATCGTGACTTTTAAATAGCGACGGGCAGCGTGCAGGAACGCGGAGGATTGCCGGACAGCAGGCTATGGGACCGCCTGTCCTGATTTCTACTGGAGGAATGACTGAAAGACGGTAGCTTTCGCGCCTCCTATGAAAAATTTCTTCACGTCGATGCTTGGTGCGTTAGTCGCGCTGATCGTCTTCACGTTTGGCAGCGCGCTCTTGTTCGTTGGATTTGTTGGAGCAATCGCGGCCATGAGTGGCGAGAAAACCGTCAAGGTTGAGCGCGGATCGTATCTGGTGCTGGACCTTGCGTCCGCCGTGACAGACGCGCCACCCGTGATCGATTTTAGAGCGCTGGGCACCGATCACTCGGCGACGCTGCAACTGCGGACGGTCACGAGAACGCTGAAAGCCGCTGCTCGCGATGACCGTATCGCCGGAGTTTTCATCAAGGGTGATTCTGCCGCGACTGGCTTTGGTCCCGGTTACGCGATTCTGAAAGAGATTCGTACGGCGCTGGATGAGTTCAAGGCGTCAGGCAAACCGGTGAAGGCGTATCTCACTTACGCGACGACCAAGAACTACTATCTCGCTTCCGCTGCCAGCGACCTTGCGATCGATCCCTACGGGCTGATCATCATGCCCGGACTTTCCAGCCAGCCCGTGTTTTTCACCGGGGCATTTGAAAAGTACGGCATCGGGGTGCAGGTGACGCGCGTCGGAAAGTACAAGTCGTTCGTCGAGCCGTTCACACGGAAAGACATGAGTCCCGAAAACCGGGATCAGACGCAGAAGCTCCTCAACGATCTGTGGGGTACGATGGTTTCCGATATCAGCGAAGCACGAAAGATTGATCCCGCCAAGGTGCAGGCCGCCGTGGATGCTGAAGGATTGATCCGGCCCGAAGCAGCGAAAGCCGCAAACCTCGTCGATCGAGTGGTGTATCGCGATCAGGTGATTGATCAGTTGAAACAGGAGACGGGTCGCGCCGGATCCACTGAAACGTTCAAGCAGATCACGATCGCCGATTACTCGCGCGTCGCGAAAGACAGCGCGGAAGGTCAGAAGATGAACAAGAAGGATCAGCCGGAAAAACTTTCCGGTCGCGGCGCTCGTATTGCCGTGGTTTACGCCGAAGGCGACATCGTCGACGGGGAAGGCGAGGACGTGGGTGAGATCGGTGGCACGCGCTTCGCTCGTGAGCTGCGCCAGCTGCGGTTGGACGATCACGTGAAAGCGATCGTACTCCGCGTGAACAGCCCCGGAGGCACCGCCTCGGCATCTGAGGTGATCCAGCGGGAGGTTCGCCTCGCGAAGAAGGCGAAGCCCGTGATTATTTCCATGGGGACGTACGCGGCGTCCGGTGGGTATTGGATCTCCGCTTACGGCGACCGGATTTTCGCCGAGCCGACGACGGTCACGGGATCAATCGGCATCTTCGGTATTCAGTTCGATGTGAAAAAAATGGCGAACGACTTCGGGCTGACATTTGACAGCGTGAAGACCGGAAAATTTGCGGACGCGATCACGATCACGCGGCCAAAAACCCCGGAAGAAATGGCGGTCTTTCAGCGCATGGTCGATTGGGCGTACGAGGAGTTTCTCACGAAGGTGAGCGAAGGCCGCAAACTGAAGCGCGAGTTTGTGCAGGAGATTGCCCAAGGCCGCGTCTGGTCCGGCATTGAGGCGAAGAACCTTGGTTTGGTTGACGAACTCGGTGGGCTTGATGCGGCGATCAAGTACGCGGCGACGCAAGCAGGCGTCGGATCGAACTACCGATTGGTCGAGTTCCCGCGACGGAAGGAATTCGCCGAAGCGCTGCAGGACCTCGTGCAGAAACTCACGCCGAACAATGCCCGCGCAACGGGCCTGGCGGGCCAGATTGGAGCACGGCTGGAAGCGGAGATCCAGACGTTGAGGATCTACAACGATCCTCATGGTTTGTACGCGCGGCTGCCCGTGAATCTGATGATTCAGTGAATTAGGCTGGGCGGGGATTGCGTTTGAGCGCGTGGGGCGGACACTGATCCGCTCCTCGTATGTCCACTCACATCCTTGCTCGCGACACCCCAGCCACTGCTATTCCCGCCGGCGACCCGGTGACTTTGCCGAGTGGCTCGGAAGTGTTTATCACGCAAACTCTCGGCGGAAACGTCACGGTTCGAGCTGACCATGGTTTATTTCGGATCGCGACCGAGCACATCGGAGCGATCACGGGATACACCGCGACTGCCACTGAGTCGCTAATCACGGCGGCCTCACCGGCAGAGTTCAGCGAGCAGGCGGTTTGGGATACATTGAAGACATGCTTCGATCCGGAGATTCCGGTGAACATTGTCGATCTGGGGCTGGTGTATGATCTCGCGACGGAGAAGACGCCGTCCGGAGGATACGCTGTTGATGTGAAGATGACGTTAACCGCGCCTGGTTGCGGAATGGGCCCCATCATCGCGGAAGATGCGCGTCAGAAAGTTGCCGCACTGCCGCAGGTAGAAACGGCCAAGGTTTACATTGTTTGGGATCCGGTGTGGACGCCCCAAATGATTTCCGCCGAAGGGCGAAATAAGTTGGGGTTGGAGTAGGCGTGCAGTGATCGGATAGGACAACGTGCGCTTGGTAAATCATCGGTTTCCGCTCTGCCGGTGAGAGCTCCCAATCCGACAAACGAGAAGGCGCGCATCCAAGCTCATCAGGCGCCTAGGATTCTGGATACTGACCGGGAGCAGAAGTTCGATGATCCCGTGCAACTGGCGGCGCAGATCTCCGCTTGTCCCATGGCGGTGGTGTCGCTGGTGGATGCGGAGCGTGCATTTGGAATGAGCTCCGCGTTGCTCTAGGCCGTCACTGTTTCCAGTGAACATCCGTCGGCCGCGGCGTCCGGTGTTTCGCAGTTCGGTCGTGCGATGACTCCCGGATAGGGTTCGTCGGCGAACTCGCGTGCCGGAGCAACGAGCAGGTGACGATCGCACACGGTGAAGAGCTCAACCTCGGTTTCGGTCCGGCGCATGTCATGAAGAAACGCCCCGGAAGCATCCACACTCTGCCCGACAAAGTTCAGGTACTTCTTCATTTTGTTGACGTGAAACCGTTCGAGCAGGCCTTCGAAGCCCGTTGCGCGGTAGAGTCGTTCGATGTACTCGCGGACATCGCCCAAGGTTGGCCGCGTCATGGGCACGCCGGTGAAACGCTCGCGGCACTGTCGAAAAATCCACGGATTGCGAATCGCGTGTCGACCGATCATCACGCCGGCAGCACGCGTTTCGGTCAGCACCTCGCCCGCGCGTTTCGCGGAAGTGATATTGCCGTTGGCGAGAACCGGGCACTTTGCGCCGGCGGCTGCGCGCGCAATGAAGTCATAGTGGACTTCGCTGCGGTACATTTCTTTCACCGTTCTTCCGTGCACGCTCAGCAGATCCACGCGATGAGTGTTCACGAGCTCGATCATCCGGTCGAACGGTGCTGTGCTATCAAACCCGATACGCATCTTCACCGTAAACAGCCCGGGGGTCGCCGCACGCAGCGTGCCGAGGATTTTATCGACGTGATCGAGGTCGCGCAACAATCCGCCACCAACATTCTTCTTGTACACCTTCGGCGCGGGGCAGCCGAGGTTGAGATCGATTCCGGCGACACGATGTTTCAGCAGTTCCGCCGCGGTGCGTTCCAAGTGGACCAGTTCCTCGCCGATGAGTTGCGCGAAAACGGGTCGGTCTGTGGCGTTCTCGTCGATCGACCGCAGGATGTGTTTCTCCGGCCGCGACTGACCGTGCACGCGAAAGAACTCCGTGAAGAAGTAATCGGGTGCGCCGTAGTGAGCGACCACACTCATGAAAGCGAGATCCGTGACGTCCTGCATCGGCGCCAACGCGGTCAAGGGTGCGCCGGGGATATGTCCGGGCGGCAGGGGGGTGCGAGAGCGACGTTCGAGCAACGGTGAGGTATGCACCGTTACAGCGATTCTTCTTCGCTGGATTGTTCGGCCTGTTGCTGACGAACGCGCTCGAGTATCTCGGTCATGTCTTCCGCGGCATCGATCACCGAACGCGCGACGAACAGCGGACGCTTCTGTTGCAACGCGAGAACGATCGAGTCGCTCGGGCGGGCGTCAATCTCCACGATCTTTTTGCCCAATTCGTTCTCCATTCGCAGGAGAATCCGGGCGAAAAACGTTCCTTCGCGGGCGTCGTTGACGATGATGTGGTCAAGCTGAGCACCGAGTCCGAGCAGGATGCTGCCAATCAAATCGTGCGTAAGCGGTCGGTCCTTCTTCACTCCGTTCAATGTCATTTGAATGGCATTCCCGACCGAGTGATCGACGTAGATCACAAAGGTTTTTTCATCGGTTCCCAGGAAGACGGCGCAGCCGTTGGCGGTGGGCATTACGCCCTTTACGGTCACGGTGACGGCATCGTTCTGCATGGCTTAAGAAATGGTCTGACCGGCGGAAAGCGCAAGTCACTCGGCGTTGCGGGCAGGCGCGATGACCAGATTGAGTGAGTCGGGTCGGGTTCAGAAACCGAGCAGGCTGATCCCCCACGTCTTAGCTTGGGCGACCACTGCTGGACGATCCAGGATCAGCACCTTGCCGGCTTCCAGAGCCGCCGCGGAGATGCTCGCGTCCCGCATCGTTTCGAGGGTGCGTTGACCGAAACACGGCACGTCGAAACGGTAGTCTTGCGTACCCTTCACGGTTTTGACGAACAACGCCCCGTCGGTATTGAAGCCACCCGCACGACGCAGCATTTCGTCGGTTCCTTCATACGCCTCGATCGCGAGAACCGTGCCTTGGCGCACCACGCAGCCTTGACCGATGTCGAGCCGGGCCGACTCGTGGGCGATGTGAATGCCGTGGTCCACATATTCGCGATCAATCGGAAAAGTTCGTCCCGTCATGCATCCCACCGCGGCCAGCTGATCGTCGAGAAAAGCCCGTGCATCGAGCAACCTGATACTCAACGCCTCAATTTCCTGCGCGATCGCACCGAAGATCGTCTCGGCATTGCGGCGCTTCAATGACGCCAGAATCCGGACGGCTTTCAGATCCGGGTGCAACCCTTTGAATAGTTTACGCGGCGAGATCTGACCGGCCATGATGGCGTAGCCGGCACCGAACTCGCGCAATGTTTTCAACATCCGCCCGAGCTGGCCGACCAATAGGATCTTTCGCTCCGACTCATGGAAGGACGCGACGAGTTCCGGCGCGGTCTCTTCTTCAAATCCGATCAGCTTGACCGTGCCGCCGGCGCGTCGAATCGCCGCAGCCGTGAGTTGCGGGTAGAGTCCCTGACCCGCGATGAGCGCAATAGGCTTCCGCCGATCAAAGTCGGGCGGTAGAAATGCGGACGGAAGCGGATCGGCCACGAGCGTGAGATGGGACGTCGGCGAGGTAGCGAGCGCGAAGCGGGCTTAATTTTCGACGACGAGATTCAGAATCTTACCGGGAACATAAACGATTCGCTTGAACGCTTTCCCGGCGATGAACGGACTGACTCGTTCGTGCGCGGACGCGCGGGCCACAGCCTCCGCTTCGGCGAGGCCAACCGGCACCAACGCGTCGCCGCGATGTTTGCCGTTTACCTGAAAGACCAGCTTCACCTCGGACGCGACCAGCCTGGCCGGATCGAAGATTGGCCACGGTGCGTTCTGAACCGAAGGCTTTTCGCCGCAACGTTCCCACAACTCCTCGGCCAAATGCGGCGCGAACGGCGCGAGCAATTGGAGAAATGCGAGTGCGGTGGAGCGTTGAATCGCAGGAGCTTTCTGCAGCGCGTTCACGAAAATCATCATTTGCGAAATGGCGGTGTTGAAGCGCATCCCTTCGATGTCATCGCCGACCTTCCGGATCGTTTCGTGCAGCAACCTCGTCAATTCGGCGGGCTCGTCGGCGTCGACGGAAATCTTCGATTGAAGCGCGCCATCGACCGTCAGAAATTCCCGCCAGACTTTTAGCAGGAAGCGATGGACGCCCTCGATCCCTCGCGGATTCCACGGCTTCATGGCCTCGAGCGGTCCGAGGAACATCAAGTACAGCCGGAGCGTGTCGGCGCCGTGGGACGCGATGATCGTGTCCGGGCTCACCACATTACCGCGGCTCTTGGACATCTTTTCACCGTCTTCGCCAAGAATGATGCCTTGATGGAAGAGCTTCGTGAATGGCTCGACCTGAGGAACGACGCCCAGATCGAAGAGGACCTTGTGCCAGAAACGTGCATAAAGCAGATGCAGCACGGCATGCTCGGCTCCGCCCACGTAAAGATCGGGTACGCCCCAGTAGCGCAGCGCCTCGGCGGAGGCGACCGCGGTTGAGTTGGTCGGATCCAGGAAACGCAGGTAGTACCAGCACGATCCGGCCCATTGCGGCATGGTGTTGGTTTCGCGTCGGGCACGAATCCATTTTTCCCCGACGGGCCGCGGCTGTGACGCCGGCACGGATGCTCCGGTGGCTGCATCCAGCCAGATGTCCAGCCATTCGGATACGTTCGCCAGCGGACTTTCGCCGTTACCACTCGGCAGATAGGATTGAACCTCGGGGAGAGCGAGTGGCAGCGACTGCGCGGGCAACGGCAGCGCAAAATGAATTACGCCATTGCTTACGAAGGTGACGGGTTGCGGCGGCAGGTCCGCCGAACGGACCTCAGCGGCTTTCTTGTAATCAGCTTCGGTTACCCAAGCGATGGGGAACGGCTCACCCCAATAGCGTTGGCGCGAAAAAAGCCAGTCGCGGAGTTTGTAGTTCACCGTCGCGTGACCGATGCCTCGGGCGGCAAGTTCTGCGGTGATCCGCTTCTTGGCTTCGGACCATTTGATGCCATCGTAGCCAGGCGAGTTGATCAGGTCTCCGTCACCCGTGTAGGGCAGTTTCTCCAGTGCATCGTCGTTCGCGATGACGCGGATGATCGGCAGCTCGTACCGCAGGGCGAATTCGTGATCGCGCTCGTCATGCGCGGGAACGGCCATGATCGCTCCCGTTCCGTAGCCCATCAGAACGTAGTCAGCGATCCAGATGGGCACGCGTTTACCGTTGATCGGGTTAATCGCGTAACTGCCGCTGAATACGCCCGACTTGTCTTTCGCGAGATCGGTGCGCTCCAAGTCGCTCTTCGCCGCGGCGCGCTTGCGGTAAGATTCCACCGCGATCTTGTGTTCAGGTGTCGTGAAAACATCGACCAACGGATGCTCGGGGGCGACCACCATGTAGGTGCAACCGAAGAGCGTATCAGGTCGGGTTGTAAAGACCTTGAGCGACCCTTGGGCGGCCGTTTCCAAGGCGAAAACGATCTCAGCCCCCTCGCTGCGTCCAATCCACGCCTCCTGCATCCGTTTGGTGGAATCAGGCCAGTCGACATTTTTCAGATCTGCCAGCAGCCGATCCGCATACGCGGTAATTCTTAACACCCATTGACGCAGGTTGCGACGCTCGACCGGGAAACCGCCGACTTCGCTCTTGCCGTCGACGACTTCCTCGTTGGCAAGAACAGTACGCAACTCCGGGCACCACCAAACTGGCCGCTCGTCGACATAAGCGAGGCCGCGGCGAAACAGCTGGAGGAAGATCCATTGAGTCCAGCGGAAGTACTTCGGATCGGTGGTATCGACTTCGCGATCCCAGTCATAAGAGAAACCCAGCGCGCGGATCTGCCGGCGGAAGTTGACGATATTGTTTTGCGTGTTCGACGCCGGGTGAGTCCCGGTCTTCACCGCATGCTGTTCAGCGGGCAAGCCGAAGGCATCCCAGCCAATCGGATGGAGGACGTTATGCCCTTTCGCGCGTTTGTAGCGGGCGATGATATCTGTTGCCGTGTAGCCTTCGGGATGACCGATATGCAGTCCCGCACCGGAGGGGTACGGAAACATATCCAGCACGTAGTACTTCGGTTTGGCGGAAGTGTTGTCCGCCTTGTTAGAGCGATTTTTGTCCCAGAAAGATTGCCAGTACGGCTCGATCTCTTGGAAGTTGTAATCTTTGCTGCTGGTTGCCATTCGCGTGAACCCGCCACTGTGAAACCTTTCCTTGTTCGGTCAATCTTCGCGCTTGCGCTAAGCGTCCTCCTCCTCGCCCCGATATCGCATGCCGCGATGAGTCGCGGTTTCAACGAGCTTCTCGATGCCGTCGTTCGCATCGACGTCCGCGAGTTTACGTTTGAAGCCGGCGCCCGGCGATTCGGCTCCAGCATCGGATCTGGCGTCATTCTTTCGGATGACGGGCTGATTCTGACCAACGCCCACGTGGTCAGTCCGCGCGCGGTCGAAGTCCTCGTGACTCTTGCCAATCTGGAGCGGGTGACCGCCACACTCGTCGGTTGGGATCATTGGACCGATCTCGCAGTGTTGCGCCTGGACCTGCCGGAACTGCGCCGCCGAAAACTGCAATTCAAACGCGCCGAGTTCGGCGACAGCAGCAAAGTGGGCGTGGGCGAAACGGTGTACGCCGTCGGAACTCCCTTTGGACTGACTCGCACCGCGACGCGCGGGATCGTTTCAAACAACAATCGGTACTTCGAAGACTCTCGTGGCGTGAACGGCTACGAAACTGGGACGTTCAATACCTGGCTTCAGACTGACGCGGCGATCAATCCGGGCAACTCGGGTGGTCCGCTGGTGACGGGCGACGGGCGGGTTGTTGGCATCAACTCCCGAGGGTACGCGGGCGCCGATAATCTCGGTTTTGCCATTCCCGCCAACATCGCGAAACACGTCATGGCGGAGCTTGTAAAGAGCGGCCGCGTGACCCGGAGTTATGTCGGTATCGTACCCCGCGACTTGCGTGATTTCGAAGGGTTCTATGCGCTCTCGTTGAATACCGGTTTGCTGATCAATAACGTGGATCGCGATTCCCCTGCGGCCCGCGCCGGAATTCGCGGAGGCGACATTCTGCTCGCCATCAACGGCACCAAGGTTGACGGACGGTTCCCGGAGCAGCTGCCGCCCATCCAGAACTTGATCGCAAGCCAGCCAGTGGGATCGCAGCTCAAGCTCAGTGTCAAACGAGGCTCCGACACCCGTGATTACGCGGTGACCACGGAAAATCTGGAGAGTCGGGTGGGTGACGAATGGGCGTTCGATAAGTGGGGAATCAGCGTGCGCAAAGTTTCTCGAACTTATGCGCGCGAGAACCAGTTGCCAGATACAGATGGCGTCTTGGTGATCGGGGTGCAGCCTGGTTATCCCGCAAACGTTGCAGGGGTTGCGCGAGGCGACGTCCTGACGAAAGTGAATCAGCAACCGATCGACACACTTGATGTCCTTAAGCGCGCTCATACGGCCTACGAGACCGCACCTGAGCCGGTGCTGGTCGAGGTGATGCGTCATCGCCAGATCTCGCTCGTCGTTTTCAAACCATGATCCATTTGCCGTTCTCCAAACCCACGTCTTGCGTGCAAACCTCGCAGTTGAGTCACCTTGAGTCCTCACGGTTTGGTCGGGTTCCCGTAGCGATCAGCCGATCGGTGTTCTTCATTGCCGTGTGTCTGAGTGCGTTGCCCGCCAAGGCCGCTGATTTGCCAGCGCTTTGGTCTGAACGTTTGAGCAGCGTGGTAGCGGTAGAATTTTACGTGGAAAACGAGACCGAGCGTCGTCCCACCGTCGCCTTCGGTACGGTCATCGACGATCAGGGGACCATCATCCTGCCGCCGGTTGCGGTGAATGCGCGGATCACGCCGTCGCAGTTGAAGGACTTCAAAGTTTATCGACCGGGCGAACCCAACAGTGTCGTGGGCGAATATCTGGGACAAGATGCTTTGACTGGCTGGCATTTCGTGCGCGCGGCGGAGTCTCTCCGCAAGGATCTGGTGCCGATCACCAAGTATGCAGCGAAGCAGCCGGCGGAACCGGCGATGGCCGACGAAATTTGGGGTATCGCGCTCCGCAACAAGGACGAGGACTTCAAACCGTATCTCCTTTCTGGACGCGTAGCCTTGATTCAATCGCTGCCGCAGCGAACCGTGATTGCCCAACAGGACATCGCGGGTCCGGGCTTGCCGGCATTCAATCTGGCTGGCGAGTTCCTGGGCCTGGCGTCGAGTTCGTTTGGTCAGACTTACATCCAATTTTCCCGCGATGATCGCGGAGGTTTGCCGATCGTCCTCGTGAATGTCGAAGAGAGCGGCGCCGTGCTTGCAGCCGCTGAAGTGATCCCGTATCTGAGCCGAGTTCCGAAAAGCATCTTTGGCCGTCCCTTGCCATGGCTTGGGGCTTATGGATTTGAACCGGTGGATCCCGAGGTCGCGAAATTCCTAAAACTCGGAGCGCAATCAGCGTTGGTCGTCAGCGAGGTTCCTGAAGCCAGTCCGGCCGACATCGGCGGACTGAAAAAGCGCGACGTCGTTCTGGCGATCGACGGTAAACCGCTTCCGCGGTTCAAGCCGGATCGAGTCGTGGTGGGCTATATGGGCCGCGAAATTCAACGGCACCGGCCGGGTGAAGAGATGACGTTCACCGTCCTTCGCGGACAGTCGAGGGTGGAGGCGAAGATCGTTCTCGGTGACCAGCCGAAGCTGTTCTCGGAGGCCGAAAGAAAATACTACGATCGCCTCGGCTTCACGGCGCGAGAAATGGTCTACGACGATGCAATCTACCGCCGAATCAAACCCACGGACGCGCGCGGCTTGATCGCGCATTTCGTGAAGCCGAATGGACCTGCTTCCGCGGCCGGTCTCCGCTTGGACGATTGGATCAAAGAAATCGACGGCGTGGAAGTCACCACGTTTGCAACCGCTGCGGCTCAGCTGGCGGCACTCGAAGCGGACAAGACCAAGATCGAGGCCGTGCTGCTCGTCGGCCGCGGTGGAGAGACCGCCGTACTGCGACTGAAACTTTAGCGGTCATGTTCACGGGAATTGTCGAGGAAACGGGCAGGATCGTGGCGTTCAGCCGCGGCGCAGAAGCATGGGACTTGCGGCTTTCCGCTCAGGTTGCACTCCAGGGCGTTGCGCTCGGCGACAGCATCGCTGTCAATGGGTGCTGCCTGACGGTTGCCCGGTTTGACGAGACCACGCTGGGGTTTGATGTATTGGAAGAAACACGACGACTGACGAATTTCGGGAGCCTCACGGCGAGCAGTCCAGTCAATCTCGAGCGAAGCCTGCGCTTCGATGGCAAAGTCGGGGGACATTTCGTTTCCGGCCACATCGACGGAGTAGGCGTGATCGAGGTGTTCGAGCAACGAGGCAAAGATACGTTGCTCAAGGTCAGAGCTCCGGAGGGTAGTGGCCGATACTTGATCCACAAAGGAAGCATTGCAATTGATGGCATCTCCTTGACCGTCGCGGAAACGACCGCGGGGTTGCTGAGCGTGTGGCTGATTCCGCACACGCTGCAGGTCACCAATCTCCACTCCAAACGCGTAGGTGATCCGGTGAACCTGGAGTTCGATCTCCTCGGTAAATACGTGGAAAAACAAATGCTCATGCGGGCGGTGATATTGTCATGAACCACGCGATCACTGCTCTGACCGACGAGCTGCGGCGACTTAAAGCGACCGGCGTAAAGATGATCTCCGTGTCTGACGAAAGCCTCGCGTTGCTGCGGAAAGCGGGCGCGAAAAATCGCGCACCGGGGGAGTCCGCAGGGTCGATGACTCCTTCTGCGCCGAGGCTTGCTCAGCCGCCGGCAGTTGCCTTGCAAGCACAGGCACCGACCCCGAGTGCGAGTGCCGAACCTAAAAAGCTGATTCCGCAGGCGGTGGAAGGTACGAAGACCCTCCCGGCGCCCACGCCGTTCGAGCTGCCCAAGGGAAGCAAAGGTGAGCAGATGGCGGCATTGCGTGAACGAATTATTGCCGACGCGGTTTGCCAAGCGAACCTGCGGGTGGGCAAGCAGGTGGTCGTAGGGGTGGGCAGTCTTGATGCGAAAATCATGTTTGTGGGCGAAGCCCCGGGCGCGGAGGAAGAGGACCGTGGCGAGCCGTTTGTTGGCCCCGCCGGGCAATTGCTGACGAAAATGATCACGGCGATGGGCCTCAGTCGAAATGACGTCTACATCGGCAATATTATGAATTGGCGGCCTCAACTGCAGGCCAATGATAACGGCGTGCAGTTCGGCAATCGTCCTCCGACAGCGGACGAGATGAATTATTGTCTGCAATATTTGAAAGCGCAGATTCAGATCGTGAATCCGGAACTGCTGGTCGCGCTCGGCACGACCGCCGCCCAGGGACTGCTCGGTCCGGGATGTTTCAAAGCCCTAGGCGAGGTGCGCGGGCGCTGGTCGGAGTTCGGGAGCAAGCCGCTCATGGTGACGTATCATCCAAGCTACATTTTGCGGAATCAATCGAACCGATCGAAGCGCGCGATCTGGGAAGACCTGCTCAAGGTCATGGAACGTGCCG
>JBDSPT010000496.1:0-5415 GCA_039930205.1 Opitutus sp.
AGGGATGATTTCTCCATGCGGATCTGAATCGGACACAGACATGACGACTGAAGCAGCAAGGCCTGCGGCATCGGTCGTTGCATCCGTAAAGTGATGATCTTCATTCTCCGCGGTTATTTCGCCTCTCCGACTATTTGCGGCGACTTAAGCGGGCCAAATCCAGCGTTTTCCTCGGTATCCAGCAGGACCAAGTCTCCCGCAAACCTCATCTGATACGTTGTCATGAACGGAGTCTGGTACCGAGGTACGCGCACCAGATAGGTGTCGGGTGCCTTCCATGATCCGCTCGCCGCGACCGGCTCCGGCAACCCGTTCACGATCACGCTGCCTTTCTTCCAGGCGTGATGGGCTGCCGCGATCCGCACTTCGACGCCTGCCACCGTTGCGATGAACGAAAGCTCTCCGTCCGCGCTGCCTTTCTCAACAGCGAGCGACTCGATCTTCGCCGCGTTAGGTCCGAAACGATAGCGCCGCCCCACGACCTTGTCTAACGTGGGCGAAGTTGCCTCTCCGATGGGATAGGCCAGGGTCAAATGACTGAGCCGGCCTGCCAGCTTTTGCTGAGCGGCGGGATCAGAGGGCAGCGCGCCGGGTTGTATGCCCGGGAGCAGGAGGTCCCAAATCAAGTTCATCACGCGACCCATGTCCCTGGTTCCACTGGTGATGGCAACGACTGCGTCGTACTGCGGCATCACGATGCAGAACTGCCCGAAGGCGCCATCTCCCCGATAGAACCCATGTCGCGTTCGCCAGAAGTGATAGCCGTAGCCCTGGTCCCAATCACTGTCCGGGTTGCTGCCATTGGAGGTCTGCCGAGCCGTGGCAGCCTCGACCCAACTCGCGGGCATGAGCGGCCGGCCGTTCCACTCTCCTTTTTGCAGGTCCAGCTGACCAAATCGCGCGATGTCCTCGGTTCGAACTTTTAAGCCAAATCCGCCCATCGAGACGCCCTGCGCACTCGCTTCCCAGGTGGCACCCTCGATTCCGAGGGGCTGAAACAGACGCGGTCCGAGATATTCCAACAGCGGTTGCCCGCTCACTTTCTGCACAATGGCAGATAACATGTAGCTCGCCGGCGTATTGTAGACGAAGTGAGTACCGGGCTTGTGCGCGACCGGTAAGGCCAGGAACGCCTTCACCAGACTTTCCTTACTCCCGAACGGGAAGGACGAGATATCTGACTCGTGATGGCCCGTCGACATACTCAACAGGTCGCGCACGCGCATCGCCTTCAGGTTTTGGCTCGGTGATGCCGGCGACTCGTCGGGGAAAAAATTCAGAATCGGATCGTCGAGACTCAACTTGCCTTCCGCGATGGCGAGACCGACGCCGGTGGACGTGAAGCTCTTGCTGAGAGAGAACATCACGTGCGGCTCATCCGCGGCATACGGACTCCACCAACCTTCCGCCACCACGCGTCCATGCCGCACGAGCATGAAGCTGTGAATCGCGTCGACCCGAGCCTCCGCTTGGTCGACAAACCGAAGAATGGCTTCCGACGAAACGCCCTCCGCCTCGGGTGTGCTGCGCGGCAAGTTTACAAAGTTTCCGTTAGCGGCGAATGCGGCGGCCGCGCTTAGGCCAAGAATGATGCAGGTTCGAAACACGTTTATGGGGGAGAAGGGGTTGGAGCGCTCCGGCGTGGAAAAGGTCAGGCCGGACGGCAGACTAGGAGGCTCCGCCGGACGCGAGCGAGCCGAATTCCCGGAGGGGCCCTGTCAGCTACGGTGTAACCCGCGCAGTCCAGCCGGAATCGCCCAGCAGCCCCGAGTCACCGGCATGCGTACTCACTTCAGGGTGCCGTCACGATTTGCGTGATACGCTCTAAGCCAAGCCGTAACAATTCAGACGAAGCCGGCCTCGGCGTCACTTGGTCTATCAGCGCCTGGCCGCATGCAGGTGAAATTCGGAACGACCTGTAGCATTCGTCGTGAGACGAATGCTCGGGTGCGGTCACCTTGCATCCACCGTCTCACGACGGTGGCTACATTCCATTACCTGTTTACGGCTTGGGCCGCGATGCGGGTTGCTTGCGGCGTCGCGGCCAAGGACCCATTTCCACGTCGCCCTTCTTGGGTTGCGACGCTTTTGCGCTTGTGGGCTCAACCGGACCGGAAATTCCCCGATTTCAGCGCGACCCTTGTTTCGCTAATATCTACCGCGATGAACGACGAATCCTCTTCAATTTCGACGGCAAGACCATCGCACGACGAAATCTGTCAACGCGCCCAGCAACTGTGGGAAACTCTCGGTCGGCCCGACGGCCGTGACGAAGAAATTTGGCTCCAGGCCGAACGCGAGCTCCAGCCCGCACCTGCGACAACCACGTCCTCCCTCCCCGTTCTCGAGGAGCTTCCTCCGATCTCACCACCTTCGCCGATGGCTCCGGCAAAAACATCAGCGGTTCCGCGCAAGCCATCGACCCGCTCGTCGAAAGCCGCCGCCCGCTGATCAAGGGTTGGTGGAACACGAGGCGTCGGCCGCCTCGGAGCTGTTTGGGAAATGACTCACATCGCGAGGTGCGCGAAGCGCGCCGTGGCCATCCAGCATGACTACTTCCTCATCCCGCGGAATGGGATTCCTCGTCATCACAGAATTCCCCAACAGCCCCTAGCCCGCGAGCGCCTCGGTCGCTTCGGCGGGCGGTAAAGTTTCCAGCCGTTTTCGCCATCGGTACAGCGTGGACTTGTCGATCCCCAGGATTCGCGCCGCCTGTTCATAGCTCTCCGCTCGGGCGATCACCCGGCGGATATGCGCCTCAACGACGGCGTCGAGCGTAACGAACTCACCAACCTGGGGATTCGTCGGTTCAATCTTGTGATTGAGCTCGGGAAAATCTGACGCGCTCAACGTCCGGGAATCGCAAAGAATCGAGGCACGCTCGATCAGGTTGCGGAGTTCGCGGAGGTTGCCCGGCCACGGATAACCCAGCAGCACCTCACGTGCGGAGAGAGAGAGCGTCCGGAGGGATTGACCGGCCGAGCGACTCATTTCCCGCAGGAAATATTCGGCCGCGGGAATGATGTCCTCCGGCCGACGCCGTAGCGGCGGCAGCTCAATCGCGATCACGTTCAATCGATAAAAGAGATCTTCGCGAAACCGTCCGGCGAGGACGAGCTGCCGTAAATCGCGGTTCGTCGCAGCCAGCACGCGGATATCAGCATAGTGGGTACGGGATTCGCCGACCCGTTCGTAGCACCGCTCCTGCAACAAGCGCAGCAACTTGGCCTGAACTTCCAACGGCAGTTCTCCCACCTCATCGAGGAAGAGCGTGCCTCCTTCAGCCGTGGCCACCTTGCCCACGGTGTCGCTCACGGCACCGGTGAACGAACCGCGCACATGGCCGAAGAGCTCACTCTCCAACAGTTGCGGCTGCAGACACGGACAATCCAGGCTGACGAACGGATTGTGACGTCGCTCGCTGCGCGAATGAATGCCGCGCGCGAGCATCGTCTTGCCAGTGCCGTTCTCACCCAAAATGAGGACGGACGCGGACGTCGGCGCAACCCGCCACGCCAGGGAGAGCACTTGCTCCATTGCATCACTTTCCGTGACAAACCGCAGACTCTCATCGATCACGGATGCCTTGATCGTCGATTGACTCACGTCTTGCAGGAGGCCGCGGAGTTCATCGATGTTGACCGGCTTGCTCGCGACTTCGCTGGCACCGGACTCCTCGGCTAAAAGTTTCTCCTCGGGCGATGCCACGAGGGCGATGATTGGCAACTGCGGTGCATTCGCCCGCAATTTTTTCAAGATCTGAACGGGAGACTCTTCGCGCCGCTCCCAGTCGACGAGTGCCACGTCGAAATCCGGCAGGTTCGCCACCCCTGACAATTCCCGGTTGCGACTCACGTGAGAAACCGCGTCGTCAGGCGCGGCGAGTCCGAACGCCAGCATTCGACGGATATTCGCTTCTGAACCGATCAGCAGGAGTTTCATCGGGCGGCACTCATCCCTTGATGATTTCGCCACCATTCGGATGCAGCACCTGCCCGGTCATATACGAAGATTCTCCCGACGCGCGAAACACGTTACAGAGCGCCACCACCTCGGGTTCGCCCGCATGCTGCAAGGGTACATCCGATTCGAATGAAGC
This sequence comes from Opitutus sp., assembly GCA_039930205.1. Taxonomy (GTDB): domain Bacteria; phylum Verrucomicrobiota; class Verrucomicrobiia; order Opitutales; family Opitutaceae; genus Opitutus. Next base: position 4,100 of record JBDSPT010000496.1, read on the forward strand.
CACCTTTTCCTTCGGGAACGTCGACGGAACCAGGGGCGTCCAGATCTGGCCGGGCGCAACGGCGTGTACGCGTATTCCTTGTTCTGCGACAGAAAGTGCCATGGATCGCGGTCGCGACGTCATCACTGACTCGATTCCTGGTTGAGGCGACTGGGTGTGGGGGGAACGTGTTTTCCGCTCGGCGGCAACTTCATGCTCGCGCACAGTAACGCGTCGCTTGCCCGAATCGGAATCAGGCGACGGTATTAAGTTTGTGCCGGGGAAAACCTGAACAGCCGCCCACCAGAGGCTGGAATCCCCAGTTCCCCCAGTCATCCAGATCCGTGCCGCCCACGGATCGCGAATCTCACCCTCGAAGAGAAACTAGACGATACCTTCGCTTTTCACCCACTGAATCGCGTGACGGACAAGCTCGGTGCCGCTCTCAAGACGGAGCTTCAACTTCAAATGTTCGCGATAGGAATCGATCGTCTTCACACTGAGGTTGAGCTTCGACGCGATCTGACGCGTGCCATAGCCATTGCCGATCAGCTGGAAGACCTCCATCTCGCGATCGCTTAGGGTATCAATCGAGAACACGACCTCTTCTTTACGGTTGTTCACGAGCCGATGAAGCATCTTCTCCTTCATCTTGTCGCTGAGGTACAATTCCCCGGAAAGGACGCGACGGATCGCAGCGAGGATTTTCGAACTCGCCTCGTGCTTCATGATGTAGCCCTTGGCGCCAGCGCGGAGCGCTCGCTCAGCAAACAGGCTTTCATCGTGCATCGACATGATGAGGACGGGCATATCCGGACGGAGGGCCTTGAGGTGTTTCATCAACTCAATTCCACTGGTCGTCTTCAGCGTGATGTCCACAAGCGCCACGTCGGGACTGAGTTTCTGGATCATATCGATCGCCATCGGAGCACTGTCCGCTTCGCCGCAGACCGTGAGATCTCGCTCCTGGTTGATCAATACGGACACGCCCTGTCGCGTAATCGGATGATCATCCACCAGGAAGATGCGACTCTTCGTCGTGGTTGTCCCTGTAATCGCCGCAGGCTCGGTTTCCGTGTTCGTTTTCATTTCAAAGTAGCACTCGTAAAGAGAACGCTCACTTGTGTTCCCCGTTGAAGCTCAGATTCAGCGGAAAATGTTCCACCAATCATATGTGCCCGATAGCTCATTAGGCGAAGTCCCGCTCCCGAACCGGGCTTGACCGTCTTTAGATCAAATCCTCGTCCATCGTCTTTGATGCTCAACCGGTGCCCCCGGCCTTGGGCCGCCAATGTCACCAGGATTCGCTTCGCTCCCCCGTGACGGGTCGCGTTGTG
>JBDSPT010000497.1:0-6519 GCA_039930205.1 Opitutus sp.
ACGCGGTTTGATGCGAGCCTCGGAGCGTTGATTCCAGCCGCCAGGAAAAGCGAGGCGCCGGGGTGTCGATCAACGCCGGCGAGACGAGAGATTCGCAACGGAGATCCACGACGCCGAGTGTCCGGTCGGAACTGGCGGCGGCGCGCGCGGGCGGATTGAGCGTGAGGAGGCAAAGACTGGAGACAACGAACGACATACGCATGATGGTGGATCAGGGGGATGAGATGGGGCGGACGGGATGACCAGCTTGCGAACGAAAATAAACGACAGTTTTGAAAGTCATCGGAGAGCAGTCGTTCCTTTCGCCGGGAACTGGTGCGAGACACTCGAAAAATTGACGAGAGGTTGGGGACGGGACTCCGGCTCACAAGAGACCGAAGGGTGGTGAGTGTAGCGCATCGCGTGGTGAGATTCCCATGGACTTGTCGGTATAATCATGTGCTTTTGCATTCAATGACGCGCCCCCGTCCCGCTCGAAAAGCCGACGCCAGGTCCCCACTCTCCGCGGCGAACTGGTCGGCGGCGGTCTGTCGCGCAGGATTGTTTCAGTTTGCGACCAACCAAGTGTTTACCAATGGCCCGATTCAGAGCCGCGCGCTCTTCTGGTGTAAGAGCGGCTACGGTAAGTTCCTCCTCGATGGCGAGCGTTTCAACGTGGAGCCCCATGATCTGTATCTGCTGCCCTGGAATCGGGTGATCACCTACCAGCCGGCGGCCCGTGATCCGATGTACACGGCCCATGTGCATCTGGTGCCGTGGTATCGTCCGGGCGCACCGTGGTTGCCGAATGTCCCCCACAATGAGGAGGAGGCGGAATTCGATTCGGCCAACCGCCGCGATGTAGACTGGTTGGGCAAGGGTAGGGTCGTACGTTTGCATGCGCGTTCGGACGAATCGCTAGGCCGCCTCATCGATTATTCCGTGCGATGGTATCGGGAATCCAAGCGGGACGAACAGGAGGCGAGGGCGCTGGGACTGCTGCTCGTCCGCGAAATCGTGCAGTCGGTCGGCACCGCTCCTACCGCCGTCTCCGGCCGGCCGGTGGAGATGCGCCAGATGATGGTCCACGTGGAACGCAGCTTTCAGCTTTCGCCGAGCATCCAGGATCTCGCTTCCATCATCGGCCGCAGTCGGTCGCACGTGCTCAAATTATTTCGCCGGCACCTCGGGATTTCGGCCAAAAGTTACATCCTCGCCCGCCAGATGCAGGAGGCCCGCGAGTTGCTCATGAGCACATCGCTGCATGTGTGGGAAATCGCTGCGGCTTCCGGATTCAGCGATCCCTACCACTTTTCCAAGCAATTCAGCCGTCATGTCGGTCTGTCGCCGCTGAAGTTTCGCGCCACCCACGGTCCGTTTGCCGCCTCCCCGCAGTTGTAACCGCGGGAGCGGCACCGCTTCGCCGACCCAGCCGGCTTGATCAAAATTCAGGCGGGCGGCGGGGGCTACCAAGTCGGCATCCAGATCGTTTGCCAGAAGGCCGTTTCTCCCACCCAAGCCCGGTTGCGCTTCCCGAATAGTGCGCGGAAAAATATCCGGCAGGCAGGAAGCCGGGCCCTGGCTCAGGTCGGCCTCCCATCGCGGGGCGGCGTTTTGGAGAACCGCGGGCGGCCCGCGAATGACCAGGGTGACCTCACAAAGCGAATACGTCCCGCTATATTTCGGCTGAGTGGGGCGTTCCGCACTATCAGGCGTGCGGCAGAGCCTCACCCGGTTGAATCGATCGAGCGGATTCAGCAACCGTGCAGCCGAGCGTGCGGGCGTGGACTGACACCTGACGAAGTGATGTTTCCAGAGCGGCAGACGTGCGGAAATGGATACGTCGGAAAAGTCATCCGGTGCGCATTCCCACGAATGCAAAACTCCAGAATATGCGTCATTTGTCCATGTGAAGGACAGAGCCGCAGCTGCTATAGTTTGGCATCCTAACCACTGTCGTGACCCCCTCACCACATGTGCTCCACAATCTGATTGTGGCGCCTTTCTTAACCCAGGCGCAACGGTCTGCCATTCTTTGTGCGAGAGATGTCCGCGTTGAGAGGGGCCGGGTCACTCCCCGCAGAATCCGTGGCTTCGAATTCGAAAACGAACCCATCCAGGTCGACGCCCCATGTCGGCAGGGCACTGGGGACATCGCAATTATCCGTCGTCGAACCCGTGCAAGCGGGAGTGACGGCCAGTCCGACCGACTCCCGGGCGCCCACCACCACCGATCGAATCGTCGGGCTGCCCAGGATCCAGTTTCGAAGTTTGTGTCACTGGCGCTGAAGAGTGAACGGCCCCGGTGGGCCTGGGCGCGGCGGCCCCCGACCAGATGGAGCGGTATCAGAAGTGTGGTCACAGATGGTGAAAAGCTGCTCCCCGAATTTCCGGGATACGGCGTTTCGAATCGCGCTGGTCCGATCAAAATTCGCCTCAATCCCAATTAGCATGAAACTCCCCACCTACACCTGCGCGACGCCTGTGGCGATCGCTTGCCTGCTCGCATTGACCCCATCCCTGATAACTCGAGCGCAGGCCCAGTCGGCGCCGCCGACCGGCACGGAGGCACGAGCCCGCGACCTGGCCCGATACGATAAAAATCACAATGGTGCCATTGACCCGGACGAGCGGGCGGAGATGCAAGCCACCGAAGCGCGCCTGGCCAGGGAAATGGACAGTGGAACGGCTGCGGGCGGGAATGAGTCGGATGAAGTCGTCCACCTTTCTCCCTTTGAGGTCACCACCGCCAACGACCAGGGCTATCGGGCCCAGAATTCTCTTTCGGGCACGCGCCTGAACTCAAACCTTGAGGACATCGCGGGTTCCGTGTCGGTCGTAACCAAGCAGCAGCTGATCGACACGGCCGCAATCGATATCAATGACATCTTTCTCTACGAAGTGGGGACGGAGGGCACCGGTCAGTATACGGACCTAAGCAATGACGGACGCGGAGAGTACGATAATGTTTCCGGCAATCCGAACACTTCGAACCGCATGCGGGGGCTCAGTGCTGCCAATATAGCCGATGGCGGGTTCGCGTCGAGTTCCAGTATTCCCCTCGATACCTACAATATAGATTCGGTTGAAATTGCCCGTGGGCCCAATTCCAACCTGGCCGGGTTGAGCGAGGCGGGCGGCACCGTCAATATAGTCAGGAGCAGCGCCAAAACCAACAAGGATTCAAACCAGGTCCTGACGCGTTTTGACAGTTATGGGGGCGGACGGGCGAGCATCGATATCAACCGGGTGCTGGTGAAGGACAAACTGGCGGTGCGGGTTTCCGCACTGTACAATGAGGGTGCCTTCATCCGCAAACCCTCGATCGATCGGACCGACCGCCAGCAGCTTGCCCTGACGTTCCGACCGTTCAAGAGCACCACTTTAAAGGCCAGTTATGAGCGCTTCAATGAGTATGCCCAGCGGGCCAACACCATCACGCCGAAAGATACCATCTCCCTCTGGCGCGCCAATGGCAGCCCGACCTGGGATGCCGAGCCGGGCAATGTCACCTATACAGTGAACGGCGTTCGTTCCGCCCCGGTCACCGCAATGCCGGCAAACCTGGGGATTGGTTTTACGACGCAAACCCCCCGGCTCCTCCAGATGATCGATAACAACCAGATCGAGTATATCATGCTGGCCGCGGCTCCGGTGAACGCGGCACTGAAGACTGGCAGCCTGCAGAGGTGGACGATCAACAGCAATGAATCGACCCTGCCCGGCGGTTTATTCAAAATCCCCGGGGTAAGCGACAAGTCCCTGTATGATTGGACCGACGTTAATTTGTCCGCGGCCAATGTCGAAAGGCAGCAGGCCCGCACATTGAATGTAAGCCTGGATCAAACCGTTATCGATACGCGCCGTCAGCGCCTCACGGCGAATCTCGCTTACCGGGGGGAGGATCAGGATCGGTATACGCGGACGCTGATCGGCCAGCAGGACGGCGTCGGTAACACTTTGTATATGGATACCAACGCCCGTCTGGTTGATGGCAGGGTGAATCCAAATTTTCTCCATCCCTATATCGGGAATCCGAATGGTACGTTGCCTCAGACCTACAAACGCCCTTCGAAGAGCGATAATTTCCGAGGCCAGCTGGCCTATCTCCTGGATCTGCGTCAGGAGCCGAACATCCTCAAATGGCTCGGCATGCACCGCATCAATGGGTTCGGGGAATATGGCCAGCTCATATCCAACCGGTCGGGTGCGCGTTATAATGATGTTGTCGTCGACAATCCGCACTTCCAGCCGGGGTTGTTGCTGAGCCCGATTCCGAATATATCCACTACGACCAGTGCCGTGGTAACTCCGCTGTATTATGTGGGCTCCACTCCTGGCGGTGGGGTGGAGTATGCCCCCTCCAATCTGGCTGACCACGAGGGCAACTATGTCGCCTCCTACCTGTCTCCCACGGGGGCGGCCTGGAATTATGCGGATCCGGTCGAATTGCGGGAGAAACTTTTTTCCGTGCAAAACCAGGAACGGAAGCTCACCCGCACTCTGGGGTTTAGCACGCAAAGCTTTCTGCTCCACGACCAGGTGGTCGCCACGTTTGGGTTCCGCCGGGATCGGACCTTTGCCGAGAACAATTTACCCCTGACCACCGTTAACGGCTTCTTCGATGAGACCAACCTCTACAACTTTGGCGTCAGTCCGAAATACCGCGACGGCAACACCCGGACCAAGGGGCTGGTCGCCAAACCGTTTCGAGGCCTCCAGGCCTTGACGAAAGCGGCGAATGATGGGCAGGGGCTGACGCGATTCGGGGCTCAATTCGTGCATGGTCTGAATTTCCACTACAACACTTCGAATTCATTTCTGCCGGTTGAAACCGCCTACGACCTTTATTTGAACGAACTGCCCAACCCGCGGGGAGAGTCGAAGGAATATGGCTTCAGCCTGAACCTGTTTGACGAGAAATTTGTCATGCGTGTCACGCACTATGAAACGACGCAATTTGCCAGCCGGGCGGCCACCCAGGTGATAGCGCGACGAGCGCTGAGTCTGGATATTCGAACCAATACGCAGGACCGATCCTTTCAGCTGACGCGGGCGGCCACCGGCTGGCAGGCAGGCCTGAATCCCCAGTTTACGGCGGATCAGGCCCTGACGGCGGCGCTCACGCAGATCGGCTATACCAGGGATTATTATGATAACATCAACAGTCCCGGTCGGGTCCTGGGCGATACCAGCGATGCCGTATCCAAAGGCTGGGAAGTCGAGACGCAGTTCAATCCGAATAAGTTTTGGACCATGAAAGCAACGGGCAGCCAAATGGAGGCGACCGACGCGAATATCTCGGGGATTATCCAGCGTTTCATTGATGACCGCATGCCGACCTGGACCTCCATCAGGGTTCCCACCGCATTGCAGGCCAATGGCCAGCAACTCCCCAATGCCGGGGCCTTGTGGTGGTCACTGCCCAATGGTTCCGACGGTTCGCCGGAAAACTGGTTTAACTCGAACGTCCGCGCCGCCCTTTTGCCGCTCATTGCCAATCAAGGGAAGCGGAAGCCCCAGACGAGCGAATATCGCTTCAGCGTGATCACGAATTACAAGCTGGCCGGAATCGGAGCGGGGCCGAAGTGGCTGAAAAACATGACCGTTGGCGGTTCCTACCGCTGGGCGAGTCGCGCAGCGCTCGGCTATCTGGCCGGCGCCCCCGAGGCCAACGGGACGATTCTCAATCTCGATGTCAACAAGCCCTTCTACGTCGAACCCGTAGGTAATCTGGATCTCAACCTCACGTACAGCACGCGACTGTTCCGCGACAAGGTCCGCGCACGTTTTCAGCTGAACGCGAGGAATGTGACGGAGGACGGCCATCTCCAAGGCGTGCAGGTGAATCCCGATGGACGATACAATGTCTTTCGCATCGTCGACCCGCGCCAGTTCATCCTCACCACGACCTTCGATTTCTAAGGGTCGGATTTTGGACGGATCTCGAGAGGCAGTTCGCGCCGGACGACCGTGCATCGGAGTGGGGCACCCTGGTTTTGCTGCCTTGAGTATATCGACTGCGACGTCCCGCGTACCAAATCTCGCCGAGGGGTGCCGCTTTAATGCAATGAATCCGAGTCCGAGCCACGCATTCGTGGCAAAACGAAATCCAACATGAAAAGAAAACCGTATTGGTTGATCCTCGCCTTGAGTACAGTTTGCGTCGCGAGTTCCGGCAACGCAGCGACGAGTGTCACCATCTTAGCCGATGAGCTGCAGCCTCAGATCGCTTTCGCCGTCCAGGAACTTCAGTCGGCGTTGTCGGCGCGTGGATACACCGTCAATCATGGGTCGGTCTCAGAAGTGACGACGGCCGGAGCCGGTCCCCGCATTGTCCTTGGCACCTCGCAAGACAAGGTCATGAGCGACGCCTTGCGCGGTCAGAATGTCACTCCCTCGCGTTCCCTGAAACCAGAGGGGTTCAGCCTACGCCAGGGTTCGGGCGCGAGGAAAGAAACGTACTGGGTGGTGGGGGCGGATGCCGCCGGGGCCATGTATGGCGGTCTGGAGCTGGCGGAAGTGATTCGCTGCTCGGGC
>JBDSPT010000498.1:0-2760 GCA_039930205.1 Opitutus sp.
ATCCGCCAGCAGCACCTGGAGGATCATTCCCGCTTTCTTCCGCAGATGTTCGTCGGCCGAATACTCGTGGATGCTGGCAAAGCAGAGGAGGTACAGGAAGTGATAATTGGGAGAGTCGTACTCGTACATCCCGCGAGAAACCGTCGCGTCGATCCAGTGTTCGATCCAATCGGCGGCGTCGCGTTGTGACTGCTGAGGAGTGGTACCGTCCGCGAGCTTCCCAGCCTTCGGCCAGGTTTGCCCAAAAAGATAACGTGCGGTGCGGAACTGCAGCATGTGGTTATCCGTGAATCCGAAATCGCTCGTGAAGCTCTCAGCGAGGCGTCCGCGGATCCGATCAACGAGTGACGGCGGCAGCTTCGGACCCAATCGAAGAACCGCATCCATCAAAGCGTAGGTCTCGAAGCTTCCCCAGCTGACCTTCGTATCGGCCACGGCCCCCTCCAAATAGCGAAGCCCGTTCGCAGCGTCGATGCCCGTCGCGACCTTGACGACCCCCAAGTAAATCCGTTTTCGCCCATCCATCCCGGGTTTCCAGTCGTCCTTCGCCACGTTTTCACGAATGAACTTACAGCGTTCGCTGAAATGACTGCGGTACGACGCATCGTCGGGGTAAAGGCTTTCGCCGCGCAGCAGGCCGCCAAAAGCAATCGTGAGAGCAACGCTGCAGTACCATGCGACATTCAGGAATCGGTTCGTTCTGATTTTCGTTCTCATTCTCGTAATCGTTCTCGTTCTCAATTCCGGAAGCTTGAATCTGGAACTCAGGAACTCTGGAATTATGAAGCGGCGGAATGGAGATCGGAGAAGGGGTGTCTCGCGAAGGAGCGAAGGGTGCGGGTGCGAAGGTCTGAGTTCGGATCGACTCGTGCTCGCGATCGTACTCTTGCTCGTGATCGCACGGCGGCCGTCTCGTTTGATTTTGTTTTTTTGGGGAAGGAAGATCGTCGCTCGGCGGGTCCGATCCGTTCTCGGTGCACCAAGCAGAACCTCGATCCGTTCACACCTGGTCTGGAATCACGAACGGTGGGCGCTGGCTCTCATGGAGCAGATAGCGCGCTTGCTCGAGCGATCGAGCGTCGCCGGAACTTACCTGCGTAATCGCCTCACCGGTTGCATCGCATTCCAACGATTGGCCGAGGGTCAGTTGATGACGGTCGAGGTCGATCTGGTGGACGCCAAGGTGCGTCTGCAACTCGCCGAAGATCTGCTCGGCTGCGGGATTCGACGCCAGTGATTTCCTGATGTCGGTCTGCGGCGCACGCTGCCCAATCCGATATGAAATATTGCCATGGTGGCACGCCGCCGCGACGACGTGGCCGAACTCCACCGATGCTTTGAGATCCTGAGCACGGCGGCTTTTCACCGAGTCGAGGAAGTTTCGCATGTGCGTCGCGCCGCCATCGCCGGGGAATTTCTGGATGAGCTTCCCGTCTTGATCGACCGCGGAAGCGCCCACCAAACCCGCAACCACGCCGCCTTCGCAGGTCGCCACAATTCCCGCCCGCAAACCGTGGCATTGATCCGAATAGTTCACGCCGGGCTTCGCCGGGAGGTTGCGCTGCTCGTAGATGATCGGCGTATCCGGATAGTCGTACACCGTGAGCATCGTGTTCGGAGTTTCGCCGACATCGTCGTAGCCGAAGCGACCTCCGACGCTCAGGACGCGTGGCGCGATTGAAGTGTAGCCGAGCATGCGAAACGCCACCCCGAGCAAGTGCACGCCGTTGTTGCCGAGCTCTCCGTTGCCGGTAGCCCACGACCAGTGCCAGTCGTAATGCAGTTGATCGCGCTCGAGCGGCGCCATCGCCGCCGGTCCGCAAAACAGGTTGTAGTCGACGTCTTTCGGATACCACGGAAACCGCTTTCCGATCCCGTCGCGCTTGCTGTAGAAGACCGCGCGCACGTGCTTGATCTTTCCGAGCTGGCCGGAGCGAACGTACTCGCCTGCGGCAATGAGACCCGAATCGGAAGAGTACTGCATCCCCGCCTGCACGATCCGCCCGTAGCGCGCCGCGGACTCGATCATCTTCCGGCCTTCCCACACCGTGTGAGACATCGGCTTCTCGACGTAAACGTCCTTGCCCGCCTGACAGGCCCAGACCGTGAGCAACGCGTGCCAGTGATTACCCGTGGCCACCACGACGGCATCGACATCCGCTCGATTCAGCACGTCGCGCGGATCAGTGCAGGTAAAAGGCTCCACCTGCTTCTCCGTCGCAACCGCCCGCGCGCGCGCGAGCATGGCGGGATCCAAATCGCACAACGCGGTGATACGAACGTCGGTTTCCTCCAGCAACTGCTTGAGATGCGGAATGCCTTTGTTGTGCAGTCCGATGATGGCGACGCGCACCGCATCGTTGGCACCGGTGGGTCGCGCCCACACGCTCGACGGAAATGAATGAACCAGCCCCGCGCTGGCTGCGATGGCTGAGCCCTTCAGAAAACTACGCCGGGAGTACGCGGTCATGTGGCTTCGGTAAAAGTTATCATCGCGACTCAGACGAGACCGCTTTCGCCGTCTGAGCACTGAGGACTTCAGCGATCGTAACCGGAGCGCCGCCGCGCCGTTTGCTTTCGTCCGCCGCTTCCATGAACGCCAGCACCTCGATCATCTCGCGGGTCGCCACCGGCGCCTGACGGGTTTGGAAGAACGTGACCACCTGGCGGAGCAACGGCACGTAGTCGGGACTGAAATCCTCGTTCGCCACGCCATCCGCCAGAATCGCCTTGTACCCGTAGCCCGCCTTCGCCTGACGG
>JBDSPT010000499.1:0-4178 GCA_039930205.1 Opitutus sp.
AGACAGGGACAGAGAGGGCATGGGCGGGCGAAAGGGCGGGTTTATTCACACTGCAGCTGCTACCATCGATTTCCACGTCCCTCTAAGCCTCTTCCTTGTCGTCGAACAGTGATGAAATTGGGATGAAGGCAGCAGGAAAAGTGGGGTAGGAAGAAGGTAGGAGTAAGCTGCTGATTCTGAAATGATTATCGTGAGCGTCACTGGAGTCCCAAGGAATGGGATTTGAGAGCTGTGAAAGAACGGTTCGGACGGCTCAAAGAACTGCCCGGAAGCGGAGTAACTGTGAACCAAAAAACCATTTCAAGATGAAGTTTCTCCCAAGTTGTTCACATCGCCCGTGAGCATAACTTTCCGCGCTTTTTGTTTGCCACGTTACCCGGGTTTGCGGGGCCGTGGGACATCGGAAATTCACCGTAGTCTACGTGAAATTACGACTGCCGCAAAGTGGCTTCCAAAGCTGCTTGTGCGTTACGAGACGGTTACGGTCGCGTTACGCGTAAGAAATTCTGAATACAGACCCCTGCGGGCGTTCACGCATGCGCCGGTTCAGGATCGACCCATTTTCCGTGGGCTTTGATGAGCGCAATCAATCGCGCGTCGGCCTCGGTTTGGGCGATGTTGTACTGCACGCACTCCTTTCCGACGTAGAGATTTATTTTTCCGGGAGCGCCGCCGACATACCCAAAATCTGCGTCCGCCATTTCTCCCGGGCCATTCACGATGCAGCCCATGATGGCGAGCTTCACGCCTTTCAGATGCCCGGTCTGCGCACGAATCCGCTGCGTCGTCGTCTGCAGATCGAAGAGTGTGCGCCCACAACTCGGGCACGCCACGAACTCGGTCTTTGAAATGCGTGCCCCCGCTCCTTGGAGCACATTATAGCTGAGCTTGGTCGCGCGCACCGGATCAGCCTCGGTCTCGATGCTGACGAGATCGCCCACGCCATCGCACAGCAATGAGCCGGTGAGGAAACTCGCTTCGAGCAACTTCGAAAGGAAACTGTTGTTGCCCTGCACGGCAGTGGCCGCGGTGTTTCGAATCCAGATCGGTGCCGGTAAACCGATCTCGGTCAGCGCCGCCGTGAGCTGACGATAACTGCCGATGGCATGATCAGCTGATCCGGTCCGGGTCGAAAGCGTCAACACGAGGCAGCCCGCGTCGAAAGTGTTCAACGATTCCGCCAGTTCGCGGATATCGTCAGGCGCGATTTCGGCCGCGAGCACAAGGTGATGGCGGCGGGTGAGCGCGGCGAACCTCGCGAGAACATCCGCCTCCGTTTTGTGGAATGCGCGGACGAGCATCGTGCCTTGCGCCAGCGCGGCAGCGCTTCGCTCCAGCGGTTCCAGCGACACGGAGGGGGCGAGCTCAAGCGCGTAGAATCCCTGGGAAAGTGCCGGGAGATTTCCCAGCGTGGCAGCGGATTCGACGCGAACGAGCAGCCCTTCGGCAGGGGTGTCCTTCAGTTGCGGACTGCGAGCGAGCGACGTCGCTGCTTCGGCGCCGGTGTCCGTGAGCCTCGTGATCACGACTGGCGGATGTTCCGGCCCGACGACGATGTTCGTTCCCAGTTTCAGGAGGTGCGTTACGCGCCGGTTGAAATGATACGGATCCAGGCCATCGCTGGTGACTCCCCTGATCACGGGATTCTCCCGTATCCAAAGTCCCATTGCTTTGTCGGCGATCGCGCGGGCGACTGGAATTTCGTAAACGCTATCTTCCGTGAGCGACACCCGGATGGTGTCGCCCAGACCGTCGAGCAGCAGTGACCCGATGCCAATCGCGCTCTTAATCCGGCCGTCTTCCCCATCGCCCGCCTCAGTCACACCCAGATGCAGCGGGTAGTGCATGGACGCTTGATCCATGCGCTCAACGAGCAGGCGGTAGGCTTGAATCATCACCTTGGGGTTCGATGACTTCATCGAGAGGATCATCTGGTTGAACCCGTGCGATTCGGCGATGCGCAGAAACTCGAGGGCGCTTTCCACCATCCCGAGCGGCGTGTCGCCATACCGATTCATGATGCGGTCGCTGAGTGATCCGTGATTGGTGCCGATCCGAAGCGACCGCCCCAGCGTTTTTGCGCGGACGACAAGAGGAGAAAACGCGTCGTGCAACCGCTGCAGCTCGATGTCGTAGTCGGCATCGGAATACTCACGCACCGCGAACTTTTTCTTGTCGGCGTAATTGCCGGGATTCACGCGCACCTTCTCGACATGTTCGACCGCTTCCATCGCGGCACTGGGCAGAAAATGAATATCGGCCACCAGGGGGATGTGTCCGAATCCTGCGGCCGTGATTTGTGAGCGGATGTCGTTCAGGCAGCGAGCGGCTGCGACATTCGGGGCAGTGATCCGAACGATCTCACATCCCACTTCGGCGAGGGCGATCGATTGCTTTACGGTCGCCGCGATATCCTGCGTATCGCTCGTCGTCATTGACTGGATCCGAAGCGGATTGTTGCCGCCCACCCCGACGGAGCCGACTTTTACCTCGATGGTAGGACGGCGGACGGTGTGGAAACGTGATGCGCAGTAGGCCATGGAGGTCGCACTGTACGCGCGTCCAGCGCGCGATCAACAGGACAGATGTGGTCGCTGTGCCCAACCATGCCCTCGAGATCGGAGAGTCCTGGTAGCCCCGGTCGTGAGACCGATGACCGGCGCGCCCCGCCGCGACGAACCCCTGTGCTCAACCGTCAGCGCTTGGCGCGAAGATCAAGGTGTTGCACTCGGACCGCCCGGTTCGCCGTCACTGGAAGTCAGAGAGTAGAGCGAGTCGTGCTCGACGAGCCCGAGCTCACGCAGGACGGTTCGCCCGCCCTTCTGCGCCCTACCTCATCCAGCCAACCCGCCGATATTACTTGCCGGCCGGGGCGGGCGACGCGGTCTGTTCCGCCGGCACCGCGCGATCTGCTTTGGCGTCTCGGGCCCATCGACGGACATCGAACACGCTCACATACAAGACTGTGGCAATGATCAGCAGCGCGAAGGTGCTTTGGGCCGCGATGATGAAATTGGCGGGCAATGGCCGGCCGCGGAGTTTTCCAATGGTGGCAAACAGCATCTGGCCGCCATCGAGAACGGGCAACGGCAGCAAGTTGAACATCGCCAAATTAACGTTCACCAGAATTGCGAAAATCAGCGACACGCGGAACCCGGCTTCTGCGGCGCTGTGGAAAATCCGGACAATCCCCACGGGCCCGGAAACCTTGGAAAGGCCAATGTCCGAGTGAGGATTGACCAAGCTGTAGAGCGTCTGAAAGCCTTTGGTAACGTGATCACCGAGTTGTGCGAAGGGCGACGGATGGATCAGTTGAAATCCGGTGGTGAGGTTCAGACCGATGTTAGCCGCAGGCTTCAGATCCGGACGCGGCGGGATGGTGAGATTCAACTCGGAGCCACTCCGTTTGACTCGGGCAACGACGGCGGACGCGGCAGACGCGTCCAATTGCTCGAAGTACGTCGCGGCGCTCCACGTCGGCACGTTGTCCATGCTGACGATCTCGTCTCCATCCTTGAACCCGGCCTTCTCGGCGAGTGAGCCGGGGGTGACGTGCTGCACCAGCAGTTCGTAACCGGCCGCGATGCCGACCTTGCGTTCCCGTTCCTCGCCGATGAGCACAGGGTAAACCGTAAGGTCGATCAGCTGACCGCCACGCTCGATGGTGAAGATGGCCTTCCTTTTGCCATCGGCAGATATCCCCGAACCGAGACCTATCGAGTACTGTATATCCAGCCAGTTGTTCACCTTCGTTCCGTCGATCGCGCGGATGACGTCACCGATGCGCAGACCCGCTTCGGCGGCGGGGCTGGGAATCTTCGAGCCGTCGGGTAGTTCAAGGGTGCGACTCACGTAGCCGAGCCGGGTGGTGGCCGTGTCGCTGCTTTCCGGCTGACCGATGACCCAGACGATGCAGGCGAGGACGAACGCGAACAGGATGTTGAAGACCGCTCCGGCGACGAAGACGATCATCCGCGTAGCATAGCTGATCGGCGGAAGTTTTTCGACGTCGACGTCACTCTTGCCCTCGATGGCGCCCAGGTCGGCGAGCTGAGGCAGAAGCACGTAACCTCCGAGCGGAATCCACGAAATCCGGTAGTCGACTCCGTCGCGACCGCGCCAGGAAAAAATGGGCGGTCCGAAACCAATTGAAAAGCGTTCGACGTGCACGCCACGCC
>JBDSPT010000500.1:0-16909 GCA_039930205.1 Opitutus sp.
TGAGTTCGACGGTCTTGCCGGCGTCAGACAGCCGGAGTTTCACGGCTTTCTCAACGACCGCGCGCTCGACCAGTGGGTGATTGATGCGCGGGTCGGCGGCGGGCACCGATGCTGGCCGACGCACGAAGGCGACGATGGCGGACAGGACGGCGAGGACGACGACAGTGACGATGACGGTGCGGAGTTTCATCGCGGGTAGGTAAGAGAGAGAGTCAGAAAAATGAAATTGAGGGGCGGCACGGAGGCGACGAAGCGACGAAGGTCGAGCGAACGCCGCGAAGGGAAAGCATCACTTCCGGCGACGGCGATAGAACCAAACGCCGAATGCACCGACCAGGAGAGGCGTTGCGAGCAGGTTGACGACGAGCAGCCGGTTCTCGAGACGATCGATGTCTTCGCGCAAGGCGCGGCGGATTTCGCGACGCTCACCGCGCATCTTCGCCTGCTGCTTCTGAAAGTCATCGATGGTCTTCGTCATCTCAGGGCTGGCCACTAGTCGATTGCCTTCGCCTTTCTTGCCCTGCAGTTCGCCGAGTTTCGTCTGCACCTGCTGGAGACGAGCATCGAGCTCGGTGAGCTTGGCCTGGTAGCGCTTCTGCGCATCCGTTTCCATTTTACGAACGACGGTGAACGGCCGCAGCGACGTCCCTTTGCCGCGAATGGAAATCAGGTCAGGTGAGCCGCCGAGGAATTCCACCGAGTTGGCGGCGAAAGCGAGGTTGTCGTTGAACGGCTCTGCGGCGGTCTGGCCAAAGAAGTTGAATTTCCGAACGCTGTAGTCGTCGAACAGAAAGTCGGTGTCAGCGACGACCAGCAGGTTCGAGGTGCCGGTCGATTCCCTGAGTGCGGGTGCTGGAGAAGCAGAATCGTCTTTGGTGTCGGGTTTCGGCGCGTCCTTGCTGGCGTCGTCCTTCTTCGCCTCTTCCTTCGGCGCGCCGTTGGGGAAGGCGGATTTGAATTTTCCGCTGACGAGCGCCGCGACCGTCTTTTTTCCGCTGGGGGTGATCTGTTTGCTGATGTCATCGGGCTGAGCGAACTGCAGCAGACTGCTTTCAATGTCACCGGCCTGATCGGATGTTTCGATCAGCGGAGTGAAGGTAAGATCGGAACCGGATTTTTTGGCGATGCTACCCGCTTCGATGAACATCGCGGTCTTAAGTTGTGCCGTCGGGAGCGACTTGGCGTTGAACGCCGCCGGAGCGCGCAGCGTCAGCCAAATCGGGTAACGCGCGACGCCCCCGCCACCGGTTTGGACCTGCGTCGCATTCTCGAGATCACCCACCACCTTCTGTGAGTCGTACTGGATCCCGTAGGCGGCGAGGAGCGTCGGCAAATCGCTGGAGACGTTCTGGGCGCCACCCCCCATCATCTGCTGCTGTGGATTGCTCTGGCGCTTGAAGTATTCAGAAGACGGATCCAGCGCGAGGATGACGGGCTTGCCGCCGAGCAGGAATTGGTCGATGGCGAATTGCAGTTTTGGCGCGAGGTTTTGCGGATGAGCAATAAAGAGGGCATCGAGGCCGGCGGGAAGTTCAGTGGCGGTGGGCTCAACCCGGACAATCTCGAACGACTGCTCGAGTTCGCTGACGACCATCTGTGAGGGTTGAGGCTGACGCCGCATCATCATCATCATCTGCATCTCTTGCGGACTGGTGCCCTGCAGCGGAAGGCTCGTGAGCAAGCCAAGCTTTCGTTTGTCGAGCTGTTGCACGCCGTAGACGAGCTTCGAGAGGTCGTACTCGAGGAACTGTTCGCGCTGTGGGGTGAACGCGGGAATCGTTTTCTGCTGATCCGCCTGCGTGACGATGAGGCCGAAGAAGAATTGCTCGCCGCCTTGTTGCGCGACTTGCGGAGTCAGACCTGACGCGGTGGCTTTCTCTTCATCCGGCGTGTCGGGCCGCGGATTGACGACGTTCAACGTCAGCTTGCCGTGTCCGGCGCGTACGTATTGGCGAAGCATTTCCTGAACGCGGGCGGCGTAATTTTTGTACGCGATCGGCAGGCCGCTGGCGTCTTTGGAGAAATAGAGCTCGAGGGTCACGGGCTCCTCGATCTTACCGAGCATTTTCTTGGTGCCGTCAGACAGCGAGTAGATCGAGTCGGCGGTGGCGTCGATCCGGACGGGGAGCGATGACGCGAGGTAATTGACGAGGACGAGTCCGAGGAACAACAGGACAATCGCGAGGGCTTTGCTGCCGATTTTCATGACGGAGGCGGGAAGGAGAGGGGAAGGGGCGAACGGATTAAACGCGAAGGCGCGAAGGCGCTAAGATCGGAGCGAAGAAGCGAATGGTTTTCGTTTTTCCAGATCGTACATCGTGTCTCATTCTCTTTGCGTATTGTTCAGGCAGACGGATTAAGCGCAAAGACGCGAAGGTGCTAAGGTCGGAGAGAAGAGGGGAACGGGTCGTTCAGCGTTCGAGGGCCACGACGTTCAGGAACAACGTGAAGCCGGTGAGGGAGGCGAAGAACGCCACGTCTTTGGGATCGATGATGCCTTTCGTGAAGGCGTCGAAGTGAGTCAGGAAACTGAAATTGGCGATCAGGTCAGAGAGGCCGACCGGGAGATGGAGGAAGCCGGTGAGAAAACCAGAGAACATGCTGGTGCCGAGCAACACGAGTACCACGCAGACGAATACGCTGAGCACGAAGCTGATGACCTGGTTCTTCGTCAGGGCGGACATGAGTGAACATACGCCCAGGTAACCGGCACCCATGAGAATGCTACCGGCGTAGCCGCTGATGATCACGCCCCAGTCCGGATCGCCGAGATAGGCGAGGGTGATCGCCATCGGAAAACTGAGCAGAATCGCGATCGCGAGGAAGGCCCACGCGGCGAGAAATTTTCCGAGGACCGCTTCGAGGGTGGTGATGGGCAGGGTGAAAAGGAGTTCGACCGTGCCTGCTCGCTTCTCTTCTGACCAAAGCCGCATGCCGGCCGCGGGCACGAGGAACAAAAAGAGCCAGGGATGGAAGGTGAAGTAGCTTTCAAGCGAAGCGATCCCGGCTTTAAAGAAGCCGCCGGCGAAGAATGCCAGGCCGACGGAGGCGAAGAGAAAGATCGCGAGGAAAACGTAGGCTACCGGCGACCGGAAGTAGCCAAGGAATTCGCGTTTGAAGATGGGAACGATCTGACGCATGGGGGGGAAGGCGTGTGGTAAGTAGCGAGTCGGAGAGGGCTATCTTGAAAAACTCACATCCGATCAAGCCAAGGCATGAGGCACAGAGGACACGGAGCGCCGACAGGGAGGCCACCGACGAGTACTCCTTGCTGGCTCTGTGAACGCAGTGACAAATAGAAATTCACGAAAGTGTGTTGTGCGGGTTAGAGAGAAAGTGGGCGGCCGAAAAACGTAAGTCGGAGTTAGAATGAAGGACGTGGGCAAATGTAGTGCACCGGTGGACGAAACAACGGCTGCCCGCTACTCACGCGTGCCTGGCCGGACCAACGCATTTGATCCGCGGATATCATGGACAGGCGCGGATAATCCAGAGGCGGCACGAAGCGGTGAAATGGAATCCATCACGAACTTGACGGTCAATTGGCGAGCTCCCTGTTTTGCTTTCAATTTCTTGATCCGCGTCGATCTGTGTACTCCGCGGTTGATTTCGTCTGCATGATTGTGGCTCAGTCATCCGAAGCCGTGAGACTGCGAAAGATTTCGTCGAGCCGGGCGCCGGGCTGACGGGCGCGAAGCTGGGCGGGGGTCTCGTCAACGACGACGCGACCGCGCGAGATGATGATGACGCGCGTGCAGAGCGCCTCGACCTCTTCCAGGATGTGAGTCGAAAGGATAACCGCCTTGTCGGCAGCGAGTGACTTGATCAGCGACCGCACCTCATTCTTTTGATTGGGATCCAGACCGTCGGTGGGCTCATCAAGCACGAGTGCGGGCGGATTGTGCAGCAGGGCTTGGGCGAAACCGACGCGTTGCTTGTAGCCTTTGGAGAGCGTCTCGATCGTCTGTTTCCGAACGCCGGCGAGGTGGGTCAGCGAGACGGCTCGTTCGACGGCGGGGTTGCGCGTGACGGTCGTACGAAACCCGCGAACTTCAGCGATGAAGTTGAGAAACTCTTCGACGGTCATTTCAGGATAGGCCGGCGCGCTTTCGGGCAGGTAGCCGATGCGTGACTTCACGCCCACCGGGTCGACGGTCACGTCGATTCCATCCAGCGTGGCGGTGCCGGAGTCTGGGCGGATAAACCCGGTAATCATCTTCATCGTGGTCGACTTGCCGGCGCCGTTGGGTCCGAGGAACCCGAGGATCTCGCCGCGATTGACGCGGAACGAGACGCCATCGACCGCGCGGATGTGACCGTAAGTTTTAACGAGGCTTGTGACTTCGATCATGGAGAAGCAAAAGGCAGTGTGATTCTGAACGGGGGCGAAAGTTCCGCCGGGGAAGACGTTCGCAGTCGGCTAAAAGAAACGGGATATTATCTGGCAAGCGGAAAAATCGTGTGCGTGACGGCAGATCGATCCGACCGGAGACCACGGATTACGCGGATGAGCACGGATAGGGATCCGGACCAGAACTCCGGTGTTTCAGATCCCGGTCGCGGTGATCCCATCCGTGTCAATCCGTGCTATCTGTGGTTGGTCGAGATCGGGACTGTGGTTCGCCAGGCAGATCGATCCGACCGGAGACCACGGATTACGCGGATGAGCACGGATCGGGATCAGGCCCAGAGCGGCGGATAACTCGAATGAACGCAATAGGCCGGAAGCAGAGGCTATTTTACCGATGCGGGTCGCACGCGGACGACACGGAGGTCGTTGCTCCATTCGGAAACGGACCGACTTTCCCAGAAAGGCTAGACTGCGGCGAGCTCGCGTTCTTTTTCGGTTTTTAACCGAAGCTGTCCGCAGGCCGCGGCGATGTCGTGGCCCTTTTCCCGGCGGAGGGTGACGGAGATTCGGGCGGCGCGGAGAATGTCAGCAAACCGTTCCTGCCGCGTGTTGGACGGCCGTTTCCACGGCAAGCCCTCGACGGAGTTGTACGGAATCAGGTTAACATGCGCATGAAGATCCAGCGCGATATCGCGGAGCTTCTCCGCCTGATCGAGCGAGTCGTTGATTTCTTCGATAAGGATGAATTCGAGCGTGATCATCCGACCGTGTTTTTCCGAAAACGTCCTCACGGCGGGCAACAGTTTCGCGAGCGGAAAAGCGCGATTTATCGGCATGATTTTCTCGCGCACCTCGTCGGTCGCACCGTGCAGCGAAATGGCCAGCCGGAAACCCAATGGCTCCTCGGCGAGTTTCAGAATTTTTGGAACAAGACCACTGGTCGAAATGGTGATGCGACGAGCACCGAACCCGAGGCCCCAATCCGCGTTGAGGATGGTGAGAGCGCGGATCAGCGCGTCGTAGTTGGCGAGGGGTTCACCCATGCCCATGACCACGATGTTGTCGAACGACGCCAATTCCATGCGCGCGCGGGGCGTGCGGGCGTCCTCGCGATAACAGACTTGGAGCAACTGAGCGACGATCTCGCCCGCAGACAGGTCTCGTTTCAGACCCTCGAGTCCGCTGGCACAAAACACGCAGGCCATGGCGCAGCCGACTTGGGTGGAAATGCAGATCGTCTTCCGCGACTCGTCCAAGCCGACGCCTTCCTGTGGGACCCGGATGATCACGGTTTCGATCAACGATCGATCGCGAAGCTCGAGCAGGAGCTTGTCGGTGACGTCTTCGGATTGCTTGTTGAGGACAAGGTCGGCGGGAAGCAGATCGAAGGTCTCGGCGAGCCAGGTGCGAAGTGGCTTCGAGAGATTGGTCATCTCCTCCCATGACCGAACGCGCTTTTTGTAGAGCCAGTCGAGAATCTGGCGGGCCCGAAACGCGGGTTCTCCACGCTCCACCAGACGCGCGGTGAGCGTGTCGAGCGTTTCGCCGGTCAGCGGCGGTTTCTCGGGAGCAAATTTCATGGCTCGGGCAGATTGGCCACGGCGCCGGGACGGTGCAAGAGGCGCCACGAGAAATTCCCCGATCCTGACACAACGCGGTTGCGGAAGTGCGGGAGCCCTGCTGAAAACGGAGGGATGAAACCCCTCTTACCCCTGTTGGGCGCACTGGCTTTGATGGTGACGACCGCAACGCATGCAGTTGAAATGGCAAAAGCGGTGAAAATTGAGCGGATGGATCCTGAGTTGGACCGACTGCTGCCGGCGAATGCGACCGTCGAGAAATTGGCGGACGGGTTTACCTGGTCCGAAGGTCCACTCTGGTTCGACGGGGCGCTGTTGTTCTCCGATGTGCCTGAGAATGTCGTCTATCGCTGGAAGCCGGGCTCCACGAAGGCGGAAGTATTTCTGAAACCAAGCGGACTGCTCAAGCAGGTGCCCGGATTTCGCGAGCCGGGCAGCAACGGTCTGGCAAAGGATCGGCAAGGGCGCCTGCTGCTGTGCCAGCACGGAGAACGGCGCGTCGCTCGCTTCGAGACCGGCAAGTTCACGGCGATCGCGGATCGATTCGAAGGCAAGCGGCTGAATACACCCAATGACCTG
The DNA here is from genome assembly GCA_039930205.1 of Opitutus sp. Taxonomy (GTDB): domain Bacteria; phylum Verrucomicrobiota; class Verrucomicrobiia; order Opitutales; family Opitutaceae; genus Opitutus. Next base: position 6,511 of record JBDSPT010000500.1, read on the forward strand.
GCCGTTCGGCAGGAAGGAGAGATTTACTTTACCGATCCACCCTATGGCTTGGACAAGTTGAATGACTCACCTCTTAAGGAGCTGCCCTTCCACGGTGTTTATCGCGTGAGCAAAGACGGCAAGGTCACGCTCCTCACCAAGAGCATTGCCTACCCGAACGGCATCGCGTTTTCGCCCGACGAAAAGACGCTCTACGTCGGCTCCACGGAAAATGGGAACGCGCACATTGTGGCGTTCGACGTGAAAGCGGATGGCACGATTGCGAATGAACGGATGTTCTTCGACGCACGTCCGATGAGCAAACCAGACGCCCCCGGTTCGTGTGACGGGATGAAGGTGGATCGCCGAGGAAACGTTTGGACGTCGGGGCCGGGCGGAATCCTCATCATCACGCCTGCAGGTAAACTGATCGGTCGAATCAACACGGGCGTGCCGACAGCCAATTGTGCGTGGGGTGACGACGGTGGTACCCTCTACATCACGGCGAATCACGAGATCCTGCGCGTGAAGACCAGCACCAAAGGCGCTGGCTGGTAAAGCTCCGGCCGAAGGCGCGGGGGACGGGTCTACAGGATTTTAATCAAGGTGTCGCCACGCTCGTGAGAGCGTGGATCCCTGCGCTCCTAGGGCTTGAGCCAGCGAACGAACCACGCGTGCGCCGTCTTCAGGGCTTCGGGCGTAACCTTGTGCCCCGTGTTCGGCTGAACGAGTAATGCAAATTTTTCATCGGCGCCGGCGGCGTGGTAGGCGCTGCGCGCCGCGTCAGCGCATTCGTTTAACCCTGGCAGCGGAGTGCGCGCGTCCGTTCCGCCGTTGATTGCGAGTAGTGGTCGCGGCGCGATCATCCGAACCATCGCGGGACCGTCAAACTCGCCGAAGATCCCGGGTGCCACCCGATCGTAGAACGTGCGCACGAATGCAGCATCCGGCTGAGTCACGCCTGAGTCTTTCGCGGCCGCGTCGAAAGCAGGTTGGATCGTTTCGATGCGGGATGGCCACGTTCCGTGGTCAAGCGCCCAGCGGAAACTTTGTAGTCCGATGCAGGGCACGACGACGGTGATACGGGGATCGGCGGCGGCCGCGAGGTAAGCTTCGATGCCACCTTTCGAGAAACCGATGAGCCCGATGCGCCTGGCGTCCACGTCGTCGCGCGTCTCAAGGTAGTCCATCAGCCGCATGACGTCCCATGCGGTGTCGTAGAAGAACGGATACTCGCGGCCGGCCTGATCGAGTGGGCGGCGGAACGCGCGGAGTAGGGCCTCGTTATATTCGGCGGTGCCCTTGCCGGACTTGGTTCGCGCGCCGTGGTAGCGACCGTCAATGGCGACGGCGATGAAGCCTTCGCGGGCGAGGCTGGCGAGAAGCTCGAGCTGACTTTCTTTCGTGCCGCCCGTGCCGTGCAGCGCGATCACCACGGGACGTCGGCTGGTGGAATCAGGAGATTTGACGAGAATACCTGGGACGCGTTGCGAGGCGTCGGCAGCGAAGGAGAATGCGATGTGCTGCAGACCGTGATCGATCGTCGGCGATTTGCTTTCCGCGGCGAGCGGAACGCGCGGCCGATCGATCAGGCGCAGAAAGTTTTCCCGCGTGGTGGTTTCAGCACCGCTGAGATGGGAAAAGGCGGTGGCGAAAGCGAATGCCGCGAGAGCCAGAGAGGACGTCGAGATTTTCATGGGTAACGGATCGGCGAGGGAGCGCCATGAGATTGACGCAGGACGAGACGATTGGATGTACGAAGTTGATACCTCGCTCCCGATGGAAAATGAGCGCCCGGAATTCCCGGGCGCTCACACGGCTTGTTCGGGTCGTCGCGCGTTGTAGGTAAATCGAATTCGCGATTCGATCTTCGGAGCGAGCGCGAGCGCGCGGCCCACCTGTCGGATTCAATGACGTTACTTTTTTGTCAGCGATCGATTCACCGCGCTTACGATGGCCTTGATGGAGGCGAGCTCGATGTTCGTGTCGATGCCGGCGCCGAAAAGCGTGTGACCGCGTGCGGTCTTGATCTGGATGTACGAAACGGCACGTGCTTCGGCGCCCTGGCCGAGGGAATGCTCCGAGTAGTTGAGCACTTCGATCTTGGGCAAAGGCGTCTCGCTGAGAGCACGGACAAACGCGTCGATTGGTCCATTGCCTTCAGCGGTTAACGTCAGTGATTGGCCGTCGATGCTCAATCGAACATCACACGTGACGGTGCTATCGCGCTCGATGGTCTTGAAATGCTCGAGGGCCACGGGCGCGTGCCGATCCAGGTATTCTCGTTGCAGCGCTCCATGGATCTCGTCGGCGGTGAGCTCGCGTCCCGTCGTATCGGCCAGATCGTTGATGATCTTTCCAATTTCTTTGTGCATGAGTTTCGGCAGCTGATATCCGAATTCCTGCTCGAGGATGTACGCGACGCCACCTTTACCCGACTGGCTGTTGATCCGGATGATCGCCTTGTAGCTGCGACCGATGTCCGCGGGATCAATGGGAATGTAGAGCACATCCCAGGGTTCTCCGGGTTTTTGTGCGGCCCAGGATTTGTTGATGGCGTCCTGATGCGAACCGCTGAACGCCGTAAACACCAGTTCTCCGGCGTAAGGTTGCCGCGCCGGCACTTCCAGGCGCGTGCAACGTTCGTAGACTTCGCGGATCTGATTGATGTCGGAGAAGTCCAGGTTTGGGTGAATGCCGTGCGTGTAGAGGTTCAGCGCCACGATCACGATATCCAGATTGCCGGTACGTTCGCCGTTGCCGAACAGCGTGCCTTCCACGCGATCCGCTCCCGCCAGCATCGCGAGTTCCGTCGCGGCAACGCCCGTCCCACGGTCATTGTGGGTGTGCAGGGAAACGATCGTGCGGTCGCGACGCGTGAGGTGCGTGCACATCCACTCGATCTGGTCGGCGTGCACGTTAGGCGTCGCGTACTCCACGGTGGCGGGCAGATTCAGAATGATCTTGTTGTCGGCGGTGGGCTGCCAGACGTCGGTCGCGGCTTCACAGATCTCGAGTGCGAAATCCAATTCCGTGCTCGTGAAGCTCTCGGGGGAGTACTCCAGCCGGATCCGAGTGCCCTCGGCCACATGCGTCACCATCTTGGATTTGAGAAAAGAAACCGCGTGCGTCGCGATGCGTTTGATCTCGTCGCGGTCAGCCTTGAAGACATAGCGGCGCTGAGCCGGCGAGGTGGAGTTGTAGAGGTGGAAGATGACGTTTTTGGCGCCGCGTAAAGCCTCGAGGGAGCGCGTGATCAGATCCTCCCGACACTGGCAGAGAATCTGAATCGCGACGTCGTCGGGAATCCGGTTGTCCTCGATCAGACGACGGCAGAAATCGAATTCGATTTGCGATGCTGAGGGAAATCCCACCTCGATTTCTTTGAAACCGGTCTTCACCAGCATGTCGAAGTACTCGAGTTTCTCTTCCACGCTCATCGGTTGAGCGAGCGCTTGGTTGCCGTCGCGGAGATCGACGCTGCACCAGATGGGCGCGTGGGTCAGGGTGCGGCTGGGCCACTGACGATTGGGTAATTGAACCGGGGGAAACGGACGAAATTTAGTGACAGGGGCGGACTGCATGGTGCGAATATTAAGAGCTAAGACACGGATATTGAGAGACTCAAACACACCGCTGATCGGAGCGGCGGACAGCACAGGCGGGACGCACGATCGGCCGCTACGCGGCGAATCAAAGATCGTGCGCGGACGTAAGTCGAAGCAAAGCCTGGGCGGAAAATCGCATCAAGTCGGTGTTTCTTATCGACGGGATGGAACGAAAGTCAAGGGGTGGAATGGCCGCGGTAACCGGATGAGATGACGCTCGTCTTGCGTGTTGATGTGCGACCTCTTCTCTCTTCAACCATGCCTGACGACGAGCTCTTCGATCTCGCCGGATGCTTGGATCGCGTCCGGCGACGTGATCAAGCAGCCGCACGTGAGCTGGTTGATCACCTGTACCCGATGGTCATCCGCATCGTGCGGGCGCGGCTTCCGCGGAGGGTTCAAGAAGAGGATCTCGCCCAGGAAATCTTCCTGAAAATGTTTTCTCGAATGGAACAGTATCAAGGGGCGGTCCCCTTTTCGCATTGGGTGTCCCGGATCGCGGTCACCACGTGCATCGATCATCTCCGCGCACAGCAGCGCAGGCCGGAATTTCGAATGGCCGATCTTTCTGAGAACGAGGCAAATATGCTCGATACGGTGATGACGAGCGAGAATGCAGTCGCACCCGACGAGGCGCTGGCGGCGCACGAACTCGTGCACAAGCTTCTGGGCCAGCTGAAACCCGACGATCGGCTGGTGATTCAGCTGCTTGATCTGGAACAGAAGACAATTGCGGAAATCAGCGCGCTGACGGGTTGGAACACGTCGTTGGTCAAGGTGCGGGCGTTTCGAGCGCGACGGAAGTTGCAGAAACATTTTCAGGACTTAAAACGAAAGGAACATTCATGAACCAAGAGGACTTAGCCTGGCAGAAATTGGTCGTGGCGGCGCGCCAGGCACATGACGAGCGCGACGAAACGGCGCCCTATGGCTTTTCGACACGAGTCGCGGCGCTGGCGCTGGCCATGCAATCGCAGGCATCGATCGCATCCATTCTCGATCGATTCTCCTGGCGGGCGTTGGGGATCGCGAGCGTGCTGGCGATTGGCAGTGTCGGCGTGAGTTATGGGTCCTGGTCCACGTCAACCGAGGAAGATCTGCTATCCGATGAACCCGTCGTGTCTGCGCTGTTCGACGCTTCCGGCGAATGAATCAGCGGCTCAAAGTCATACTGATTTTGGTGGGCGTCTTTATCGCCGGCGCGGTTTGCGGCGGGCCGATTGCGCTCCGGTTCATGCGGCCACCGCGCCCGGAGTGGAATCGCGGCGCTCGGCCGCAGGTCATGGATCGACTGACCAAGGACCTGCAACTGACCGAAGCGCAGACGGAGAAGATCCGACCGATCGTTTCGCGAGCTCAGGAAGAGATGCAGCATTTTCGTCGTGAGAGTATTCGCAACATCGCGACGGTGATGGATCGGATGCACACCGACGTTGCAGCGGAACTGACGCCGGAACAGCGGTTAAAATTGGAGGAGACGCGGAAGCGTTTCCGCGATCGCGCGGAGCGAGTGCGTAACGAATTTCGATATCCAGATCGGCCTGATCGGCCGGTGAAATAGTGAAGCGGAAGGGTGGGGCAAAGCAGACGCGAGACTGGACAGGTGGAATGGGGAACTCAGGAAACGGGCGGGAACGGAGCGGAGCGCGTCACTCATGGAACTGGACTACGCATGAACACGTGGGTTGAGGCACGGACGGGGTGAAGGGAGGGCTGATGGAGGGTTCACCGGCTTTGGAATTAGCAGTTGCGCCGGGGGCGAACCCTCGCATGGTCCGCCTCGGCCAGGTGCCATGCATGGGCAGGCGCGTGAACTCCGCCAGGACCGGAAGGTAGCAACGGCAACGACGTTCTCCTAGTGCCGTGGAGTGCCTGGCCACTTATTTTCTTCTGATGGGTTTGAACCACCGAGGGATGGGGGTCACGGAGGAGGCGATGTAGGCCGGATCCATGCCGTTGAAGTTCGATGAAGGCAGCTCGCTGGCGAGCAGGAGCGCCCGCCAGCTGACCGCCTGCGAAAGCACCACGCGTTCCATTTCTGCGAGGCAGTTTCTGTCCGGCGGCATCGTTCCGGCGTAGATCGGACATTCAAGCCATCCAGCTGGACTGCTACGGCCCCGACCTGTCGGGCCTCTCGGAGTGACACGTGGGGAGGAGCGACCACAACGTCACTTGAGCCCCGCTCGTTCCGAATCAGGGATCCGAGTGATCGGATCCCACTCGCGCGGTCGTACGGCTCCTCGGCGCAAGGCAGTGAGTCGCATTACAATTCTTCGGGTCCTTCGACCTCCGTGCATTCCGTGTTCAAAATGGATTCAGAATGGACGCGAAATTTCAGGAATTTCGGTTGCACCGAGCGCGGGGAGCCGTGCACTTGCTCGCAGTGTCGACCGGTTACCAAGTTATCGCGCGCAAGTGGAGACCCCAAACGTTCAAGGACGTCGTTGGGCAAGACCACGTGGTTCGCACCCTCACGAACGCGATCGGTCGAAATCGGATCGCACATGCCTATTTGTTCGTGGGACCGCGCGGGACGGGCAAGACGTCGACCGCACGAATCTTCGCGAAAGCACTGAATTGCACGAATGGGCCAAAGGCGGATTTCGATCCGGCCGATCCGGCATGTGTCGCGATCGCGGAAGGTTCGCACCTCGATGTGATTGAGATCGACGGCGCCTCGAACAACGGTGTCGATCAGGTTCGCGATTTGCGCGACACCGTGCAGTACGCGCCAGCTCAAGGGACGTACAAGGTCTACATCATCGACGAGGTTCACATGCTTTCAGCAGCTGCGTTCAACGCGCTGCTGAAGACGCTCGAGGAACCTCCGGCGCACGTGAAGTTCGTGTTTGCCACGACCGATCCGCAGAAAGTGCTGCCGACGATCATCTCGCGCTGTCAGCGCTTCGACCTGAAGCCGATCCCATCGGATTTGATTGTCGAACGGTTGAAGAAGATCGCGGATGCCGAGAAAATCAAAATCACGGACGAGGCGCTCGCGTGCATTGCGCGCATGGCTGACGGCGGCATGCGTGACGCGCAATCGGTGCTCGATCAAATGATCTCGTTCTGTGGAACGGAGATCTCTGAACCCGACGTGCTCGATGTTTATGGATTGGTGTCCGCCGAAAAGATTGCGGAGCTCGGCGCCGCACTGTCGGCCGGCGATCACCAAAAGCTCGTCGCGATCATCGATGAATGTGACGCGAATGGCCGCGACTTGGTCCGACTGCTGTCGGATCTGCAGGCTCATATTCGCACGGCATTGTTGGATGCGATCGCGAAAGGTGGGAAAAGCGCATTGCTGGGCGAGTCGATGACGACCGAGCAAATCACTCGCATGCTGGATGGACTTCGCGAGGGAGAAGGGTCGGTGAAGCTGGGCTTGGCGGAGAAAATCAATTTTGAGGTGACGCTGCTCAAAGCCATCGACGCAAGTCGCGCGCGTGCGATCGACAGCCTAATCAAAGAATTGGCTGCGTTGGCCGATGATTCTCCGGCTGCGGGAGGGGAGTTGGGCGAAAAAAAAAAGGGCTGATTGACCGGTTGGAGGATCGCCTCCGATCAGGTGAAGAGATGCGGCGGGCACCGCGCCCGAGGACCCCGGCAATTATCACGGCTCAGATCGCCCCGGCAGCGCCGTATTTGTCGAGAAACCACGTTGAGGCGGCGGCTGCCGACACGCCCGCGCCGATTGAGGATCTGTCGAGAGGAACGGGATCGTCGCTGCCCGACAGCGAGAGCATCAATGCCTGGCCCGACGACGCAGCGGAGGCGTCTTTTCTGTCCGGGTCGCGTGAGAGCGGGACCGTGCCATCCGCTCCCGCTCTTGCCGAGGCCGTTCCAGCCATTGCTTCAAAGCCACTTCCGCGGTTGGATGAGCTCGTCGAACGAATCCCCACGGAATCTCGCGAACTTCTCGAGGAGCTTTTCCGCGCGAAGTTCACGACCGTGCGCCGCGTGAAGGTGACCGATTTGAAGTCGACCTGAACCGGCGAACGCTCGAGCCCCGAGCGATCAGCGTGGAGGTTCGAGCCAGCGGCCGTCCGGGATAGTGGGGCGACCGGCAACGTCTTGGGCGAAGAGGTACGTTTCGATGACGCGGTCGGCGAACGGCTCCAGAAGTCGGATACGCTCGCGTCGGTACAGGCCTTCGCCGAGTCCCTCGAGTGCGTCCAGTTGAGCGAGACAGTCCGAGTCGACCAGCCATAGCTCTCCGCTGACGGACTCTGAGGAGTTGGGCGCAGCGATCATGCCTGGATAGGTGCCCAGGTTGATGAGGCGAAATCCGGCAGTCGTATGCCCTTTGCCCTGGAAGGTCTGGCCGCGCATGAAGTGCTGGTTGGAGCCCCCGCGCTTCAGCGTGCCGTAAACGAAGATGAGATGATGCTCAGCGCTCACGAAACCGCCGGAAGAATTTCGATGACGATCGCCGTGGTATTGTCCCGGCCGGAGTTCTGCACCGCGGTTGAAACGAGTCGCTGGGCGAGCGAGTCAGCCGGTGACGCCAACGGAGCGGAACGGGCGAGCTCTTCGAGTTCGCGATCCCACAGACCGTCGACCAAGCCGTCAGAGCATATCACGAATCGATCGCCCACCCGATGGCCGACAGCGCCGATTTGAGGATCGATAAATTGGTTGCCTGAACCCAACGCCTGTTGCAGCGCTGAGCGCCGAGGGTCCGACCGTGCTTCGCGCTCGTTCATCAGACCTTTGCGACGCTGCGTGCCGACAAAACTATGATCTTGGGATAGCTGATTCATCCCGCCTTCGGCAGGAAGATAATAGATCCGGCTGTCGCCGATATGGCCGAAGTACGCCCATTCGGGAGTGAACCAGCACAAGCTCAACGTGCAGCCCATTCCGGCGCATTCTTCGTACGAGGCGCCGAGCTTCATCAAGTCGAGGTGAATAGCCGAGAACAGCTCGGTGAGCGTGTCTTGGAAGCCACCCTTCATCCCCGCTGCTGAAAGCCGAAAGTGGCGCGGCAGCAATCGAGTGATGCGATCGACGGTGAAACGGCTGGCGAACTCACCAGATTTCGCGCCGCCCATCCCGTCACTCACGGCAAAGACGAAATCGCTCCCGGAAAGTGAAGCCTGGCCGGTTTTTCCCAAGTACCGGACTTCGTGTCCGTCGAAGTTCAGCGCAAGGAAGACATCTTCGTTATTGGGCCGGAAACGGCCGACGTCGGTCAGCCCAGACCACCCAAGAATCGGGGGCAGAGAATTCGGATCGGGAGTGGGAGGCGATGAACTGGGGGAGGGGGCAGGGGTGCTCATTTACCCGGAGATGGCTTCAGCGAGACGGGGTTTTCGGTGCCGTCGAGCAGGGTGGCGAACTCGAAATCGATTACACAAAAGCGGCCGTCAGACACGCGGTAAGTAATATTTCGCAGTTCGCGGTCCTCGTGACGGACCCCGAACTGCTCAAGCTCGGCGAAAACCTCGGCCTGACGCTCAGCGTTCAATTGGTCCACTCGTCCACCGCAATGAGTCGTGACAATCTTCAACGCGTCACGATCGACCTCGAGAAGGCGTGGAACGAACGTACAACCGGCGGCTTCCAAATGCTGAAGTACCCGAACTTCATGCTCGAAGCGCTCCCTGGCGAGATGACCGCGGAACGTCTTGTGAACTCGCCCATCGTAACCGATTCGCACCAAGGCGCGTGCTGTGTCTTTGATTTCGTGCATGCCTGGTTGTGCTACAATCGGGCGGTCGCGGAGCTTGGCAAGCGGGTGTCTGAGTAGCGGGGTCTTCTGGGGCGGGCGCACGCGTCATAAGCGAGTTTGCGAATCAACTTGTGATCGCCTCTGGCATGCGAGGTGCTAAATATCCGCGATCCTTTGTCGATACGCGGCGACGTCGTAAGCACGTTGAAGCGAGCGATCCGGAAGCCCCAAAAAACTACCTGAACGACCACTTATCTATGGCCAAATACAAACTGGAATACATCTGGCTCGACGGTTACACGCCGTTGGCCAGCTTGCGCAGCAAGACTCAAATCAAGGAATTCGCCAGCTTGCCGAAGCTCGAAGATCTACCCAACTGGGGTTTCGACGGCAGCTCGACGCAGCAGGCGGAAGGTAAGAGCTCCGACTGTGTGCTGAAGCCAGTGGCGGTATATCCAGACACCACGCGCAAGCACGGCGTTTTGGTAATGTGCGAAGTCATGATGCCGGACGGAAAAACCCCGCACCCCTCAAATTCTCGTGCCTCGATTCCTGATGATGCCGACACCTGGTTCGGCTTTGAGCAGGAGTATTTCTTTTTCAAGGACGGTCGGCCACTCGGCTTCCCCGAGGGTGGATTCCCGTCGCCGCAAGGTCCTTACTACACCGGAGTGGGCTTCAAGAATGTCGGCGCGGTCGCTCGTGAGATCGTAGAGAAGCACATCGACATCACCCTCGATGCCGGGATCAACCTCGAGGGCATCAATGCCGAGGTCGCGAAGGGTCAATGGGAGTTCCAGATCTTCGGCAAAGGATCCAAGAGCGCTGCCGACCAGATGTGGGTCGCGCGCTACATTCTCACGCGTTTGTGCGAGTCGTACGAGATCGACATCGAATGGCGCTGCAAACCGATCCTCGCTAACTTCAACCAGCCGCTCGACTGGAACGGCTCCGGCATGCACGCAAACTTCTCGACCAAGTACATGCGCGAAGTCGGCGGCAAACCTTACTTCGAAAAGCTTATGGAAGCATTCAACAAGTTCCGGGACGAACATATCGCCGTATATGGACCGGAGAATCACCTGCGTCTCACCGGTCTTCACGAGACTCAGTCGATCGACAAATTCAGCTACGGTCT